>JADGCD010000227.1 GCA_015229165.1 Nitrospinota bacterium
TACGTCGATCCGGAAGGGGGGGGCGGGAACGTGCGGGACAAGAAGGCGGGGGAGACGGCGGTCGTCTTCATGCTGGAGATGACCCTGCTCGGGCCGGTGCGGGTCGACACCCGGGTGGCCAAAGAGCAGATCGCCGGTTCGGTCTATGTCGGCTCCGATCCGGTGGCCGCCTATTTGGAAGGGCGTCTTCCCGATCTGGTGGCGCCGTTAAAAGAGGCGGGGTATCAGGTGACTTTCGACGTCCGGGTGGCCTCCCCGGCCACGCTGACCGAGGAGCTGGCCTCCTTCGTCCCGCTGACCCCCAACGGCCTGATCAACCTGAAAGCGTGAGCGGGACATGAACCGGCGCGACAAGCCCGAGCGGAAAAAGGCGGTGGCCCTCTCCTACGACCGGGCCAACGACAACGCCCCCCGGGTGGCGGCCAAAGGGGCCGGTTTCATCGCCGAAAAGATTCTGGAGCTGGCCCGGCTGCACAATATCCCGATCCGGGAAGACCGCGACCTGGTGGAGACGCTGGCGGCTCTCGACCTGAACCAGGAGGTTCCCGCGCATCTCTACCACGTCATCGCGGAAGTGCTGGCCTGGGTCTACAAGATGAACAGCCAGTACGGGAAGTAGGCCGTCACGAGGGCGGCGCTTGCCATGCATTGCATTTTGCAATACACTTGACGCGTACCGCCAAAGGCCCCCATACGGTTGACGCATGAGGATCATTACAAAGACAAGACTTCTTGAGTTCGCCCGGCGCCACCCCGACGCGGAAGCTTCCTTGTTGGCATGGCATCGGATCATACGGAACGGGCGGTATCCGCATTTCGCTTCCCTCCGACGGACGTTCCCGAACGCGGACCAGGTGGAAGGAAAGTACACCGTCTTCAACATCGGCGGCAATAAGTATCGCCTCGTCGCGGCGATTCATTACGAAGGCCAACGCCTCTACATACGCCACATACTGACGCACAGCGAGTACGACAGGAAAAAATGGCTCGAATAGGAGACGGAACCATGCGCGCCGCTGGCATCAAGGACAAGGCCCTGAAAAAAGCGGTCGAGGTCTGGACCGAAGCCCCTCCCCTGCTCTCCCTCCCCCGCAACAAGCGCGAATACGAAACGATGGTGAAGGTGCTCGACATTCTCGTCGACATCGCAGGGGAAGACGAAGCGCATCCCTATGCGCGGGCTATCGACACGCTCGGCGTTCTCATTCACGCCTACGAGGAGGAACACTTGGACCTGCCGACGGGCGATCCCGTGGAGACGTTGCGGTTCCTCATGGAGGAGCACGGTTTAAAGCAGAAGGATCTCGGCGAAGAGATCGGCAGTCAGGGGCATGTTTCGCAGATATTGAACAGGAAGCGGAGTCTTACCCTGCAACAGATTCGCGCCCTGGCCGAGCGCTTCAACGTTTCCCAAGCGGTATTTATTTGAGCCCTTATTCCGGCAGCAGCTCGTAGGCCATCGTCCGCCGTCGCGGCACAAAGCCTGCGTCGGTGACGATCTGGCGGATGTCCTTCTCCGAAAGCCGAAACGACACCCCGGCTGCGGCGACGACATTTTCTTCGATCATGGTGGAGCCCATGTCGTTGGCGCCGAAGAAGAGGGAGAGCTGGGCGATCTTGGCGCCCTGGGTCACCCACGAGGCTTGCAGGTTGTCGATGTTGTCGAGGTAGAGCCGGGCCACGGCAAGCGTCCGCAGGTAGTCGAAGGCGCCGCTCCTCTCCAGCCCCGCCATGACCGTATGGTCCGGCTGGAAGGGCCACGGGATGAACGCCGTGAACCCGCCGGTCTCGTCCTGCAGGTCGCGGATGCGGCGCATGCTCTCCACCCGCTCCCCCAGGGTCTCCTTGTGGCCGAACATCATGGTGGCGGTGGTCCGAAGCCCCTGCCGGTGGGCCGCCCGCATCACGTCGATCCACTGGTCGGCGGAGCATTTGTGGGGGCTCACCTCGGCCCGAACCCGGTCGGACAGAATCTCCGCCCCGCCGCCGGGGATCGAGTCGAGCCCGGCGTCCTTGAGGCGGGCCAACACCTCTTCGACCGTCAGCCCGGCCAGTTGGGCGAAGTGGACGATCTCCGGCCCGGAGAAGGCGTGGATGTGGACCCCGTGCCGCTCCTTTATCCGGCGCAGCAGGTCTTCGTACCAGCTCAACGGCAGCCCGGGGTGGAGCCCCCCTTGCAGCAGGATCTGGTTCCCGCCGAGGGCTTGCGTCTCCACGATCTTCGCGTCGAGATCGTCGTCGCAGATGACGTACCCTTCTGGGTCCCCCTCCGGGCGCCAGAAGGCGCAGAAGGTGCAACCGGAGGTGCAGATGTTGGTGTAGTTGATGTTCCGGTCGATGATGTAGGTGACCGTCGGGTCGGGGTGCTTTTTCATCCGGACCGCCTGCGCCCCCTGCCCCAGGGAGAGGATGTCGTCGCAGGCCAGCAGCCGATGGGCCTCGTCGTCGGAGAGGCGGGCGCCGGCCACGGTCCGTTCGATGACGCTTCGGGGCGATCCGCTCATTCTCCCCCCTCCGGTCGCCCGGCGTCCGGGGCGACCCGGACGATCTCGACCGTGACCGCCCGGGTGGGGGTGGTGTCGAGGACGGTGATGAGATATTCCCCCAGCGCAAACCGGGCCCGCCGCGACGGCACCCGTTCCAGCGCGGCGTTGACCAGCCCGCTCAAGGTCTCGTAATCCCCCTCCGGCAGGGCGAGCCCCAGCTCGTCGTTGACCCGGTCGACCTCCATCAGGGCGTCGACCACCCACCGGTCGTCCCCCAGCTTCTCGTACATCTTCACCGGCTCGTCGTACTCGTCCTCGATCTCGCCGACGATCTCCTCGACCAGATCCTCCACGGTGACGATGCCGGTGGCGGCGCCGTATTCGTTGACCACCACCGCCATGTGGATGTTCTTGTCGGTCATCTCCCGCAGCAGCGAGGCGTTGCGCCGGGTCTCGGTGATGTAGAGGGGGCGGATCATGAGACGGTCCACCGGGGCGGTGTCGTCGGGGGCCTTTAAAATGTCGAAGGCCGAGACGATCCCGACGATGTGGAATATGCGGTCCCGGTAGACCGGCAGGCGCGAAAAGCCCGATTCGGCGATCCGCTCCCGGGCCTGGGCGACGGTGGAGTTGACCGACACCGCCGCAAGGGAGATCAAGGGCTGCATGGTCTCGTCCACGGTGGAGGCCCGGAACTCGAAAATCCGGTGGATCATCTTCCGCTCGTCCT
>JADGCD010000228.1 GCA_015229165.1 Nitrospinota bacterium
GAAGATGCTGCCGGGCAGCACCACCCAGGGGCGCTCGAAGGAGTCGTCACGAATCAGCCCGGCGAAGGGACGTAGGCGGGCGACTAAGGTTTCGTCGTGATCGCAGGCGACCAGAAGCTTGTGCTCGTCGATCAGGGCGCAGTTGTTGAGTTCCTTGCGCAAGGCCGACAGTGAGCGATCCGTCTCCTCCTTCAGTGTGTCGAGCAGCTTGTCTTCGCCCTGGCGCAACAGGTCTTCCAGGGTCGAGAGCGCGACTTCCGGTTCTTTCTTGCGGGTGCCACGGATGCCCAGCATGACTTCACTGGCACGGAACGCGGTGTGATCGAGCAGGCCCTCATAGACGTGGCCGATCTGTTCCACGCCTAGCGCGCGGAAGGACACGCGACGAGTTTCTGCCGTCCCGCCAGCGCCGACTTTTGTGCGCAGGCGTTGCAGAGAGTTGAGCAGATGCAGGACGACGCGATTGTTCACCGCCAGCGGCTCGGCGTGGGCGCTGCGCCATTGGCTGCCCGTGGCGCGACCTTCGAGGAATGGATAGCGGTCGGGATCAAACAGTGAGCCGCCGTAGGCTTGCATGAGCAAGTCCTGGTGCTGGATGCCTCCGTGCACGGCGCGGAAGGTGGCGAGCAAACGCGCCCAGGCGTCGTAGCGGCGTTCCAGCACTTCTTCACCGTAGCGGTCGGCCGTGTCCTGCAACTGCTCCTGCAAGGTGGAGACGGCGTAGTTGTCGTCGTAAAGCGGCTTGCCCAGGTGCAGCAGGCCACGCTCTTCCGCCGAGAAGAGAAAGACCAGCCTCATCATGATGGTGAGTGCGGCGTCGTAGACCATGGCGGGCTGGATGCCCTTGAGCGATTCCCGGTTGCTTTCCTGATCCAGGGCGTCGAAGGACTGCACCAGCACCTCGACCGCCTCGCGCACCTGGTAGCCGAGTTGGTCGGTGACTTCCTGTTGGTCGCTAGCACTTTCCTTGAGCAGGGCCAGCAAGGTGCTGTCGGTAGCCACGCCGAAGAAGCGGCGCGCGCCCAGCAGGGAGTGGAAGGCACGCAGGGTGATGGGTTCGTCCAGCCACAGCGCGCCGTACCAGGATGCATAGCCGGTGGTTTCGCCGCGGGGGGCATAGACCAGCATCCACTGCTCGCCGTTCGTGACAAGCCCCAGCGGGACATTGGCACCGTGCAGCAGTTCCATCATACGGGTGGCAGGGTTGGCCTTCCAGTGTTTGCCGATCACAGGTTTGTCGAGGCTCTGCTCGGCAGGATAATTGACGATGAGCAGTTGTGGCTGACCGGCGGTATCGGTGCCAACAGGACCAACCAGAGCGAAATCCGGACGCAGGGTTTCGCCCATCTCGGGCATGCTGGCTTCCAGCCCCGCAGGCAGGGTCTGGCCTTCTGTGATCTGGTTCTGAGGATAGCCCAACACCGCGTTGAGGACGTGCATGACCCAGGCGCGCTGCTTGCCGGGAGCTGTGGGGTTGTCCTGCCATTCCTCGTAGGCGGCACGCAGGGCCTTGGCCTGGGCGGGGTCGCGGGGTTCCAGGCCCTGCGGGAAGGTCTTTTGCAGGACGGGCAGCGAGACAAAGGGGCCGGAGACCTCGATGAGAGAGAGCCAGTCGGCGTGATGACGAGTGACGCTCATGTTCGGCCTCCCGTGATCTCAAGCACGGCCCTACGCGGGATTAGCCAA
The DNA here is from genome assembly GCA_015229165.1 of Nitrospinota bacterium. GTDB lineage: Bacteria > Nitrospinota_A > UBA7883 > UBA7883 > JADGGD01 > JADGCD01. The sequence goes on from JADGCD010000228.1 coordinate 1,687, forward strand.
GTGACGGCCACCGGGAACAGGCGGGCGCTGGGGTTAGCAAAACGTGAGCGAAGGTGTTCGGACTCGCGCTGAATTTCTTCCGGGATTTCCTTGAGGCGACGGCGCAGGGCGGCGAGATCGCGTTCGCGCTGTTGCCTGCCCTGGGTGTCGTCGCCCAAGTCGAGCATGAGCTGCGGCCCATCCTTGCGCTCGACTTCGGCCTGGATGGCGCGCTGGAGCTCAGTCATCACGGTCCTAAGTTTGTTAACTTCCTTTTCCGCCAGTTCGTCAAAGTTCTTTTCCAGGTTCTTGGTGCGCTCCACCTTGCGAGCGTCGAGAGCATTCATCAACATATCGTGGAACTTGGGCCACAGCGTCTGGAACTTTGCCTTGATGGCTGGGGGGGGGTCAAACTCGGTAGCCGCGGCAAGCGCGGCCTTTGTGTCGCCAACGTTTAGGCGCTGGAACTTGCCTTCGATGAGTAAACCTCCCGCAGTGATGACTTCCTCATGCAGGCGATGATTGTCGCCTCCCAGCACGACGATGCGGCCATGGGCAATGACCACCGGGTAAGGCAGAGCAGCGTCATCAACCACGCAGGCAGAGACACGGGAGAGGTGTTTGGTTTGGGTGCCCAGTGACCAGATTTCAGCACGCAGCAGGCGCAGGCACATTTGCACCAAGCGGTGGTTGAGATGGGCGAGCACCACGTCGTCCCGCCCCGTGGCGAGCGTCGGATCGAAGACGATGGGGCGAATCTTCTTGGTGTGAGGGTGAGCAAGACCATCGGTGCATTGCGCCCAGCTGTTTGATAGCGCTGGCACCCGGAACACCGGGCAGCTCTTGCGTATGCCAGTGCTATCAGGCCAGATACCGGGCACTTCAACGGGGATCAGCGCCGGTTGCTCAGCCAGTTCCAGGCCGACCTTGACCACGTTCTCGATGTGCTCGGGGGTAAGGTTTAGATCATGCTGGGTTTCGTGAAGCTGGGAGGCCAGTTTTTCCAGTTGCTCGCGCAACTTGCGCTCGAACTTGAGCATGCGGCGGACGGGTTCTGCTTCCTGCTCAGCACGGGTGGTGTCAAGACGGGTACGTCGACCCAGCATAGCCTCTTCAACCTGGCTAGCAATGACCGGACCGACTTTGCCCAGATCTTCGCGGATGGTTTCCACCTTGATCGCGGCACGCATTAGGAATTCAAGGTCGGCTTCCAGGTCGCCGACCTTGCCTGATGTCTCGGCGGTGTCGAAACCCTTGCCGACAAAGTGATGGATCAGCACCTCGACGGCCTTCTGTCCATGGCGATCCACCCGGCCATTGCGCTGTTCCATGCGATTTGGATTCCAGGGAATCTCGACATGGATCAGCTTTGAGCAGTGGTTCTGGAGGTTCACCCCTTCGGAGGCGGCGTCGGTGGCGAGCAGGATGCGCACCGCGGATTCCTTCGGATGGGCCTGGAAGGCGGCCTTGATCGGCTCGCGCTGGTCATTAGGCATGCCGCCGTAGATCATCTCCAGCCGGCCTTCCTCGGCAA
>JADGCD010000229.1:0-211 GCA_015229165.1 Nitrospinota bacterium
GACCGGTCTCTCCCCCTTTTGTTGCCCCGGCGCGATGGGGAACCGTATAATGTCCCCTTCAATACACGAACAGATTGGAAGAAGCATGGCGCAACTGATACCCGAGGGGGAGCCGGAGAAGCGACACAGCGGCACCGCGGTTCTGCTTGTTTTGGGAGTTTTCGCCGTGGCGGTCGCCTTGGCGATGTTTCAGTTCGGCTCCCAGGCGCTG
>JADGCD010000229.1:231-3174 GCA_015229165.1 Nitrospinota bacterium
CCCGCAGGCCAAAGAGCTCAACCGGCTGATGCACGAACGGTCGCTGGCCTGCGCCGAGCCGGTGGACGTCGACAAATGCCGGGCCGCCTCCGACGCGGTGGACGCCTACGCCATCGAAATGGAGGGGACGGCCGGTCAAAACAGCGCCCCATGAACGAAGAGAAGCGGGTGCTTGTCGTCGACGACAGCAAAATCATCCGCCAGATTCTCCGCAGCCATCTGGCCGAATGGGGGATCACCCGGGTCTCCGAGGCGGAGGACGGCTACGAAGCCCTTTCGGAGCTGGAGGAGACCCGCTTCGATCTGGTGCTGCTCGACTGGGGAATGCCGAAGATGAACGGCATGCAGGCGCTCAGGCTCATCCGGACCCGCGAAGGGATGAACCGGGAGACGCCGGTCATCATGGTCACCGCCGAAGCCCACAAAGAGAACATCATCGTCGCCCTGAAAGAAGGGGTCAACGATTACGTGGTCAAGCCGTTCAACCCGGAAATCCTTCGGGCCAAGGTGGAACAGGCGCTGGCGAAAGCGAAACCGCGCATCGAAATCGACTGACGGTCTCGCCCGGCGGGCTTGTGTCGGCGTTACCCTTCGCCCCGGCGTACGAACGTTCCGGCGACCGCGACACGCCGTTTCACCCACATCATCCACGGCGGCGAAGACGCCGGATGTGGTCGTGGACGGTCAGACATCGAACCCTTGGCGAGACCCGCACCGAGATGCGCCTTCGCCGTTCGCCCCCCCCAAAGGGGGTTAGTAATGCGAAGTGACCCCCTTCACCGGACGAAGTCGAGGCGGCGAAGACGCCGGAGGTGGAAAATGACGGGAAGGCGTCGAGCCCTTGGCGAGACCCTCGCCGCGACGCGTAGTCGCCGCCGCGATGCGGACGGGGCTAATCGACGAGCGTGATCCGCCGCCCCCGTGGCTGGTCGGTATAGACCGGCGCCCCCCGGTCGTCAACGTAGGTATAGTAGACCGGCGCCCGTTCCTCCGGCAGGGGGATTCTCCCTCCCCGGTAGGCGCCGTAGGCGCTCCAGACCTTATGGACATAGCGGCGCGTCTCGTCGAACGGCGGCACCCCCCCATGTCGCAGCACCGCGTTCGGCCCCGCATTGTAGGCCGCCAACGCCAGCCGGAGGTTCCCCCGGAACGTGTCGAGCATCTTCCGGAGGTAGCGGGCGCCTCCGTCGATATTGTCCGCCGGGTCGAAAACCTGGCTCACTTGCATATCCCGGGCGGTCCCCGGCATCAGCTGCATCAACCCCTGCGCCCCCTTGTCGGAGACCGAGTAGCGGTTGAACCCCGACTCCACCTTGATCACCGCCTTGATCAGCGCCGGGTCGAGCCGGTGCCGCCGGGCCGCGTCGGCGATGATCCCCTCATAGGAAGCCGGGCGGGCCGACCGCCCGTGCGAGCGGGTCGTCAGCGGCGTGACGGCGGTCGGGGCGGGGGAGAGACGCTCCTGCTGCGGCTCCGGGTCGGCGGCCGGGGAGGGCTCGGAGAAGGTGTATCGTTTCAGGACCGTCTGCTGCCCTTTGGTCGGCTTCTCGTTGGTGAAATAGACCACCCCCCGGGCGTCCTTCACCATATAGACATCAGCCCGCGCCGCGTCCGCCGCCGTCAGAAACGACGCGACCGCCACCAGCGGGGCGAGCAGAGATCGAACGGATAGAGTCATTAGCGGCTCACACTGTCAACAGATTGACCAACACGTCTCATTTTAAATGCATTACAAGCATCGTGCCAACAGGAAAGAGGCGTCGCCGTGGGGGAATCTTGACATCCCCATTCCGTTATGGTTAATTCTTTCCTTTTCTTCACCACGGACGCCAGCCGCATGACCGCTCACACCGCCTTTCTGTTCCCCGGCCAGGGTTCCCAGTCGGTCGGCATGGGCAAAGAGTTCCTCGCCGTCTCCGCCACCGCCCGGGCCCGGCTCGAAGAGGCCTCCGGCGTCCTCGGCTTCGACCTTGGCGCGCTGATTCTCGAAGGGCCGGAAGAGGCGCTTAACCGGACCGCCAACACCCAGCCGGCCCTGTTCACCCTGTCGGCCATCGCTCTCGACCAACTGCGGGAGGCCCGTCCCGGCCTTGTGCCGGTGGCGGTGGCCGGGCACAGCCTCGGCGAGTTCTCCGCCTGCTACGCCGCCGGGGCCTTTACCTTCGCCGATGGCGTCCGTATGGTCCGCACCCGGGGGGAGCTGATGCAATCGGCCGTCCCGGTAGGAGAGGGGGGGATGGCCGCCGTCATCGGGCTCACCTCCGACGAGATCAGCGCCGCCCTGCAAGGGTTCGACGGTGAAGTCTTCGCCGCCAACTTCAACTCCCCGGAGCAGACTGTTGTGGCCGGCATGAGCGCCGACTTGGCCCGGTTTCTTCCTTATATAAAAGACAAGGGCGCCAAAAAGGCCGTCCCCCTTTCCGTCTCCGCCCCCTTCCACACCACCTACATGCGGACCGCCCGGGAAGGGCTGGCCGCCTTCATGGAGTCGGTCGCCTTCGCCGACCCGTCCATCCCCGTCGTCCGCAACGTCGACGCCGGGGTCAGCCGGACCGCCGCCGACGTCAAAGAGGGGCTCATCGCCCAGGTCACCGGCTGCGTCCGGTGGGTTGACGGAATGAAGCGGCTGGCCGCGATGGGCGTGACCTCGGCGGTGGAGGTCGGCCCCGGCCGCGTGCTGGCCGGTCTCATGAAACGGATCGAAAAGAACATCCCGGTGGGCTTTGCCGCCACCCCCGGCGACATCGCCGCCATCGAGGAGAGCGCCCATGCCCCGGCTTGAAGGAAAAGCGGTCATCGTCACCGGCGCCGCCCGGGGGATCGGACGGGCCATCGCCCTCCGGTTCGCCGCCGAAGGGGCCAAACTGTTGCTCGTCACCCGCACCACCCCGCTGGACTCCCTGATAAACGAACTGGCCGCCACCGGCGCCCAGGCGGAAGGGA
>JADGCD010000230.1 GCA_015229165.1 Nitrospinota bacterium
GCTCGCCCCCTCCATGAGCGCGCTGATCATCGCCAACCATGTGAAGGAGGGGATGGAGCTGGCGAAAAAGCACAAGCTGCTGCCGCAGATCGCCGCCATGATCCCCGAACACCACGGCACCACCGTGATGCGCTACTTCTACAGCAAGGCCAAGGCGGGCGAGGACAGCCGCCGCGACGAGGTCAGCGAAGACGACTACCGCCATCCCGGCCCCATCCCGTCCTCGCGGGAGTCGGCCTGCGTGGCGCTGGCCGATTCCATCGAGGCGGCCGCCCGGGCCTGCGCCGAACCGACCCCGCTTGCCCTCAAGGGGATCGTCACCAGCGTGATCCAGGACAAGTTCGTCCAGGGACAGCTCGACGCCTCCCACCTGACCCTTTCCGACCTCTCCAAGATCGCCGACGCCTTCGCCCATGTGCTCGCCGCCATCCACCACCACCGGATCCAGTACCCCGACGCTCCCCAGCCGGAGAAGGGAAGAAAGAACGATGACCGTACGGGTCACCTGCCGCCGTCCGGCGAAGGGCGCGCCGCCGTCGGCGACGCTTGAGAAAACCGCCGCCCGCCTGCTGACGCTGCTTGGCGTTCCCGAAGCCGAATTGTCGCTGTCGCTGATCGGCGACGGGGCCATGCGGGAGTTGAACCTGCGGTGGCGGGGGAAGGACTATCCCACCGACGTCCTCTCCTTCCCCCAGCTCGACGACGAAGAGTTGCCCGACGCCCTGCGGGGGAACGGGAGCGGTATCCTGCTCGGAGACGTGGTCATCAGCGTCGATACCGCCCGACGGCAGGCGAAGGAGCGGGGGCTGGCTCTCGACGAAGAGATCGACCGGCTGCTGGTCCACGGCATGCTTCATCTGGTCGGTTACGACCACGAGCGTGGCCCCAACGACGCCCGGTCGCAACGGGCCAAAGAAAACGCCTTGCTCAAGAAGCTGCGGGGCTAAGAGGGCGGCGTGAGGTATACTTTCAGCACGAACACTTATGCCGAAGGTAGCATCACGCCATGCCCCATGCGCCCCCATGGACCGCCTCACGATTCGCCGAACATCTGCGAACACTCGACCGGTACGCCGAGAAACCGTCCTATGCCCTTTTCCTCGGCGCCGGGTGCTCCATCTCCTCCGATATCCCGGCGGCGGAGTCTCTTGTCAGGGATCGATGGCTCCCCCGGCTCCACCGGGAAAAAGCGCCCGCATCGGATTTCGGCGGATGGGTTGACACGGAGTATCCGGAGCATAAGGAAAAGGGGTTCGGCGGCTGCTACCGCACGGTTATCAACGATCTTTTTCCCCACGTGGCGGACCGGCAACGGGAAATCGAGTCTCTTTGCGACGGGAAAATTCCCGGCTTCGGGTACGCCGTCCTCTCCCATTTGATCGCTGACCGGGAGCGGAATTTCAAAGTGGTTCTGACCACCAACTTCGACGACCTGATGGCCGACGCCCTGTATGTCTTCACCGACACCAAACCGCTGGTCATCTCCCACGAATCGTTGATCCACTTCGACACCCCGACCACCGCCAAGCCCCTTATCGTCAAGGTGAGCGGCGACCTCCGCTTTTTCCCCAAGAACACGGAGGAGGAGATCAAAGGGTTGAAGCGGGACATGGCCGACCGGATAAAATCGCTGATCGCCGACCGGACCCTCGTCTTTATCGGCTACGGAGGACACGATCCGGGGGTCAACGAAATGCTCACGACCATCCGACGGGGGGAGCATAGCCTGCCGATCTACTGGATCAGCCGGAGCGAGCCTGAGTGCGGGTTGCGGGAGTGGCTCGACGAGCATGAAGCCATCTGGGTGAAAAGCGACGAGGAGAAGGGTTTTGACAAGCTTGCCCTCCTGATAAAGGAGAAATTCGGCATTCCCGATCCCGACGAGAAGCGGTTCCAGAAGGTTTTTGACCAATACGCCGACACCCTCCTTGCGTTGAAAGAAAGCGTCGACGACATCCCCGAAGCGAATCCCGAAGGGGAAGAGCTGAAAGCCGCCGTGGCCCAGGCTTCCAAGAGCATACCGGAATGGATGTTCCTGGCCTGGGCGGCCGGGAAGCTCAAAAAAAGCGATCCCGCCAGAGCCGACGCGTTATATCAGGAGGCGCTCTCGTTCAATTCCGAAAAGGCCGCCCTGCTCGGCGACTATGCGGTCTTTTTGCACAAAGTCCGCCTCAACTACGACCGGGCGGAGGAGTTCTATCAGAAGGCCCTCAAGGCCGATCCGAACCATGCCCATCATCTCGGCGACTATGCGGCCTTTCTTGACGACATCCGTCAGGACCACAATCGGGCGGAGGAGTTCTACCGGAAGGCCCTCAATGCCGACCCGAACCATGCCAACATTCTCGGTAAATATGCGTTCTTTCTCGCCAACATCCGCCAGGACCACGACCGGGCGGAGGAGCTCTACCAGAAGGCTCTCAAGGCCGATCCGAGCCATACCAACAATCTCGGCAACTATGCGGTGTTTCTTGCCGACATTCGCCGCGACTACGACCGCGCTGAGGAGTTCTACCAGAAGGCTCTCAAGGCCGATCCGAACCATGCCAATAATCTCGGCAACTATGCGGAGTTCCTGCTGGTAATCCGGGACGATGAGAAGGGGGCGTTGGCGTATGCCGTGCGGATGGAGGAGGCGGCGAAAGCCGGAGCGGAGCCGACATTGCTCGTCGCCAGCCTTTTGACCCATCTCCTTGCGCCGACGACCAGGACGTTGGCGGCGATCCGGGGGCTCCTTGCCAAGGGGGTTCGCAATAAGACGTGGAGCCTGGCCACCGTCGTTTCGTGGCTCCGGAAGAATGAAGCGCAGGGCGCCGATTTTGTTGAGGCGCTCATTAAGGTGGTCAACGACAGGGCGCCTCTCGATTCGCTCGATGCGTGGCCGGAGTGGAAGAAGGCCCGTTGAGAGGGTGAAGGGGTTTCGGTCAGCTTCCCGTCGCCGCCCTTTTCAACCCGATGACCTTGTCATTGAAGAAGGTCGCTTCGTAGCCGCGACAAGCCGCCAGCCGGGTGAAGGCGCGGGTGGAGTAGAAGCCGACATGGGTCGGGTCGTCCTTGTACCACCACTTTTCGAACGAGCCGACCGGATCGTCTCCGGCGAGAACGCCGTCGGTCAGATAGGTGGAGAGGATATACAGGGCGTCGGGGCGTGAA
>JADGCD010000231.1 GCA_015229165.1 Nitrospinota bacterium
TCGGCAAGATCAACGCCTCGATCGACCCGGTCAGGTCTTCCAGCGTCAGCCGGGCCATCGGGTCCCCCTTTTTCGTGGTCAGGTTCCGCTTCGCGGTGACGATGCCGCCGATCCGCACCTCCCCCTGGGGGGGGGCTTCGCCGATGGTGGAGGGGGACGAGCTTTTGTTCATCAAGGGGAAGGCCGACGTGGACGAGGAGAACCTGACCGTCACCGTCATCGCCGACGAGGTGCTGACCTTCGCCCAGGCCCGGTCAAAGTTCACCAGCTCCGTCCATGTCCATGTGACCACCACCGGGCTGGAGCGGGAGACGCTCGAAGAGATGCGGGCCATCTTCACCCGCCGCCGGGGGAAAGCGCCGGTGACGCTCCATCTGAAATCGCCCCGGGGAACGGTGGTGATGCGGGCTTCGTCGTATGCCGTGGACGCTTCGGAAGAGCTGATCGCCGACGTGGAAAAACTGCTGGGCGAAGAGACGGTGACGCTGGAGTGACACCTTTGCAGGTGTTCTCTTCCGCACGTTGACGCATAAGCGCGCTCGTTGGCGCGCAGGTCTTGACCGGTTAAGCAGGCTTGCGCCTGCTCTCTTCCTCACGTGATCGAGAGGGGCGCGTCTTCGCCGCGCAGCGATGGATCGGTTACGAGGACGTCCCTCAACAACGCTCTTCGTTCAGTGATACGAGAGCTGGTAGACGACGGCGCCCCGTTGCAGGTAGATGACCCCGCCGCCGAAGGTGATCGCTTCCAGTGCGGCCCGCTTCAGGTCGTCGGGGGTGTCGGTGACGGTCCGGTTGATCCGCCGGATCACGTCCCCCGGCAGGGCGCCCACTGCGGCCAGACCCCCCGCTTCGTCCAGATCCTCGATGATCATTCCCTTGTCGGTCCGCAGACCGAACTCTTTGGCCCGCGCGCGGTCGTTCTTCATCAGCGTCGCGCCGAGCCACTCCCGCACCACCCTTTCGGCCACCGGCCCGGTCACCGGGGCGGCGGTCACCGTCAGGGTCAGCCGCTTGCCGAACCGGAAGACCGACAGGGTCAGCCGATCGCCACCGGTCAGGTTCAGCAGCCGGTCGGACACGTCCCGCCCCCCTTTCACCGGCTTGCCGTCGATCTTTTCGATGACGTCGCCCGGCGCCAGGCCCCCCCGCTGCCCCGGCCCTCCGTCGAAGACCTTGGTCACCAGCCCGCCGCCGGTCCGGTCGTAACCGAGGTCGCGGCGCATCCGGGCGGAGAGGTCGTCGGCCACGAAGCCGGCCCACCCCCGGATGACCCGCCCGTGGGAGATCAGGTCGGTGACGATCCGCATGGCCCGGTCGATGGGGATGGCGAAGCCGATCCCCTCGGCGGAGCGGTAGATGGCGCTGGTGACGCCGATCAGCTCGCCGTTGATGTTGAGCAGCGCCCCGCCGGAGTTGCCGGGGTTGATGGGGGCGTCGACCTGCAGGAAGTCCTGCAACAGGATGCCGTCGTCCCCCTTGATGTCCCGGTTCATGGCCGAGAGGATGCCGGTGGTGACGGTGTGGGAGAGGCCGAAGGGGTTGCCGATGGCGATGACCGTCTCGCCGATCATCAGGTCCGACGACCGCCCCAGCGGCGCCACGGGAAGTTTCTGGGCGCCTTCGACCCGGATGACGGCGATGTCGCTGCGCGGGTCGGCGCCGACCACCTCGGCGGGGAACTCCCGGTTGTCGGAGAGGGTGACCCGGATGGAGGAGGCGCCATCGACCACATGGTTGTTGGTCAGGATGTAGCCGTCGCGGGAGATGATGACGCCGGAGCCGAGGCTGGTCCGCTCGATCCGCTGGGGGGGGTAGAGATCGCCGAAGGGGCTGCGTCCGCCGAACCGGTCGCGGAAGGGGTTGACCGTCTCGACGTACGACGTGTTGATGTTGACCACGCTGGGGGCCACCCGTTCCACGGCCAGCACCACGGGGGTGCGGCGGTCGGCGGCATGGGCGATGCCCCCTGTTGCGGCGCAGAGGAGCAGAAAGAGAACGACGGCGACGATTCGGTTTTGTTTCATACGCCGCCGATTATCCACCACCCCCCCCGCCGGAGCAAGACTTCCCTCGCACCGGGGATACGACGCGCTATCAACACCCCGAAGCCAACGCAGAGAGGTTTTCCACGGCCTGCTTGACCGGGGGGGGGATCGGCCCGATAATCGACGCCGGAGGGGGGGGCCTCCATCCACCGGGGAGAATCATGATCGTCATCGGCCTGATGTCGGGAACCAGCATGGACGGCGTCGACGCCGTCGCCTGCCGGATCGAAGGAAAAGGGCGCCATCCCCGGGTCACGCCGTTGGCCGCCGTCCACCTCCCCTATCCGGCGAAACTGCGTCGGCGGATCGGCGCCGTGGCCGGGGCCGACGGTCGGGCCGACGAGCTGTGTCGGCTCAACGTCGAGATCGGCGCCCTTTTCGGCAAAGCGGCCCGACAGGCGATGGCCCTGCTCCCCGCCGACCGCCCCGCCACCCTGGTCGCCAGCCACGGCCAGACGGTGCGCCACCTCCCCGCAGAGGGCGCCACGCTGCAGATCGGCGATCCGGCGGTCATCGCCCAGGTCACCGGCCTGCCGGTCTGGAGCCAGTTCCGCTCCGCCGACATGGCCCGGGGGGGGCAGGGCGCCCCGCTGGCGCCGGTGGCCCACCGGCTCCTCTTCGGCGGCGCCGAGAACACCCTCGTCGTCAATCTCGGCGGCATGGCCAACGTCAGTTGGATCCCCGCCGGGGCGGACGACCTTGCCGCCGTCGTCGGCTACGACATCGGCCCCGGCATGCGGCTCGTCGATATGGCGACGCAAAAGGCCATCGGTCGCCCTTTCGACCGGGACGGATGGTTGGCCCGCAAGGGGAATGTCGTGGCGAGCCACCTGCTTTCGCTGCTCGCCCATCCGTACTACCGGAAACGCCCCCCAAAATCGACCGGGCGGGAGCTGTTCAACGAGCGCTACCTGGCCGACGCCGGGATCGACCTGGCCCGGGCCGACGCCGATCTGGTGGCGACGCTGACGGAGCTGACGGCGTCGGTGGTGGGGAAAGAGGGGAAACGGGTGGTGCAGATCATCACCTTCGGCGCCATGAAGGGGCATTATCCCTTGCCGGTGTCGGGGAGGTCAACGGCAATACGCCG
>JADGCD010000232.1 GCA_015229165.1 Nitrospinota bacterium
ACAGGGCGAGCCCCTTGAGCCGCCGAACCCCCTGGGGAAGCCCGGTCCGGGCCATCCAGTCGCGGACGCTTTTCTCCTGCGAGCCGGAAAAGACCGGGTGGTCCGGATTCTCCACAACCTCTCCTTCGTCGAAGACCCGACCCGGGCCTTCCGCGCCGTTCGGTTCGAGTGCCGCTACGATTTTGTCATGGGGCGCCAAACCCTGTCGTTGCTCAAGGGGGCGGTCCGGCGCCAGCTCTTTCACCGGCTCTCCCCCGCACGGCTTTTCGCCGAGTTGAGGGCGATTCTTTCGGAGAAACGCCCCGTGGCGGCGCTGGCCCGGATGGAGGAGCTGGAGTTGCTCGGCTTCATCCACCCCGGGCTCCCCTTCGGCCCCCCCGAGCGGGAGCTGATGGAACAGCTCGACGAGCGGCTGGCCTGGTGGAAGTTCACCTTTCCCGACGAGCCGGTGTCGGCCTGGCGGGTCCGTCTGAAGGGGTTGCTCGACCCGCTGCCCGACGACGAACTGCGGCGGATGGCCGACCGGTTGGGGGGGGCGGGGCGGGAGATCGCCGCCGTGGAGGAGGGGCGCCACCGGGGACGGCAGGCGGCCCGCGCCATCGCCGCAGCCGGGGAGATCGGCGCCGGGACGTTGCACGCGATCCTCTCCCCCCTGTCGGTGGAGGAGGGGCTCTATCTGGCGGTCCGCTCCGGCGACCGGCGGGTGGCCGAAGGGGTGACCCGCTATCTGACCACGTTGCGCCACGCCACTGCGCTGGTCACCGGGGCCGACCTGCTGGCGGCAGGCTTCACGCCGGGGCGGTCGCTGGGGGAGATGTTGGCGCAGCTCTTCCGGGCGCAGCTCGACGGGAAGGTTACGACCAAAGAAGAGGCGCTGGCTTGGGCCGACGCCCGACGGTAAATCGATCTCCGGCCACACCCCCTGTCCGCGCGCCCGGCGCCGTGGCCCCCTTCTCGAAAAAGTCGCTTATTCCTTATTTTTCGCTCCCCGTTCTTTATTCCTCGCGTGGTAATTAAATAGTTCACGAGCCGAACCTTCGGCGCGTGCTCGAAAATGATCATCACCGTCGAAAAATGCGGGACATTGCCATGAAATACAAGCTTATGCTGTTGTCGGTTTGTGCGCTCGCCATCAATGCCGCCGGGTGCGGAAGCTCCTCCGGCGGAGGGGAGAGGGGCGCCGATCCCTTGGCCATCGTGACCGGGTTGACCGTGACTCCCGGCGACGGGGCGAACCGGCTGGCATGGAACGGGGTCGAAGGCGCCGCCAGCTACAACGTCTATTGGGAAGAGATTACCGCCGGTCGTTCGGCGGGCAGGGCCGCCGACTGCAGCGGCGAGCGGATGGCGGGGATCACCGGTACCGGCTACACCCACACCGGGCTGATCAACGGGCTGACCTACGGCTACAACGTCACCGCCGTCGATGGCGACGGGAACGAAGGGGAGTGCGGCGGGTCAACCGCTTCCGCCACGCCGAAGCAGAGCGGGGGGGACGATCCCCGCCCCACACCGACCGCCGGAGTCTGCGGAACCGCCCACGGGAAGGTCTACGCCGTCGGCGACAGCTCCTACGGCAGCGACACGAGCTGCGCGGTCGGGACGGCCAGTCCCGCCCCCCCGGCATTCCCCGCGCAGGGGGGGAGCGCCAACTGGTCGTGCCTGGGGCGCCACGGGGGCGCCGCCGTCGCCTGCTCCGCCAGCCGGGACGCCCCGACGCCGGTAAACGGTCTGTGCGGAACCGCCGACGGGCAGGTCTATCTTTATACCGACACCACCTACGGCGCCGACACCTTCTGCGACGCCGGAACGGTCGACCCCTCATCGCCCGCCTTCCCCGCCATCGGCGGGGGGAGCGCCTGGGACTGTCTTGGCGTCAACGGGGGGAGCGACGACGCCTGCTCCGCCACCCGGGGGGCCGACACCGACCCCCCCGTCACCACCGTCGCGCTGGCGGAGGTGAGCAAGAGCTCGACCACCTGGAGCGGTTCTGCCACCATCGACGAGGCGGGAACCGGTTACTGCACCGCCGTGACCAACGGGTCGCCCGCGCCGACCGCCGCCGAAGTGAAGGCCGACAACGACGGCAACGTGGCCGGGACCGGCGGCTCCATCGCCATGACGGCCAACACCACCGCCACCTGCCAAGTGACCGGCCTGACCGCCGCGACGGACTACGACTTCTATTTCGTGGCCGAAGACGGCTCGACGAACCTGCAGGCCGACGGCGACGTCTCCGGCCCGGTGTCATCGACCACCGGCAGCGCCACGGCGACGACGCTCTTGGCCCTCGGGGTCGCCATCGACACCGTGGTCGATCTGGTCGCGGAGACCGACACCAACAGCACCGGCTACTGCGTGGCGGTCCCGGAGGGAAGCGCCGCGCCGACCGTGGCCCAGATCGCGGCCGCCGCCGGGGGCGCCATCGTCGGGACCGGGGGGAGCGTCGCCTTGACCGCCAACAGCAGCGACTTCTGTCAGGTGACCGGGCTGACCGCCTCCACCGCCTACGATTTCTACTTCGTCGCCAAAGACGCCGCGAACGTCTATCAGGGTTCCGCCGGGAGCGTGCTGAACGAGTCGACCACCGCCGCGCAGGGGGGCGCCCCCGCCGGGATGGTGGCGGTGCTGGGGGGGTGCTTCCAGATGGGGGACAACCTGGACAACAACACCCTCGGCGGGGGGGACGAATCGCCGGTCCACCCGGTCTGCCTGACCAGCTACTACATCGACGCCAATGAGGTTCGCCAGGACGCCTATGACGCATGGGGGGGAGACGCAGGTCATCCGGGTCATGCGATCCCCGCCATCGACAATCCGGCCAATAACGTCGACTGGATCGATGCGTCGGCCTATTGCGCCGCAGCTGGAAAGCGGCTCCCCACAGAAGCCGAATGGGAATACGCCGCCCGGGAGCGAGGAGCGGTGGTTCGCTACGGAACCGGTGGGAACGCCATCGCGTGCGCCGACGCGAACTACAACAACTGTGTTGGCATGGTGGTGGTGGCGGTGGGGAGTTATGCCGCCAACGCCCTGGGGATCTACGACATGAGCGGGAACGTGTGGGAGTTCGTCAGCGACTATTACGACGCCGCCTACTATTCGTCCAGCCCGGTCACCGACCCGAAGAACAC
>JADGCD010000233.1 GCA_015229165.1 Nitrospinota bacterium
TCGGCGAGGATGGTGTAGTCGTAGGCGCCGTTGGACTTGGGCGCCGCCAACTGGATGGGGCGCCCCTTGCCGGGGGCGTCGGCCAGCCGCGCGTCGAGCCGGATGGAGGGGCGGACCAGATTTCGTCCGAACTCCCCTTCCAGGTCGCGGATCAGCTCCGCGCTGATCTTCATCCGCCGGTCGACCATGGTCGGGATCAGACCGGTCACTTTCAGGTCGGCGCCGAAGGTCCGGTTGACCTGCCGGACCACCTCGACGAACTGGCGGGCCGCCAGTACGGAGAAGTAGTGGGTCTGGGCCGGGATCATCGTCTCGCCGCAGGCCAGCAGGCCGTTGAGGGTCAGAATCCCCATCGACGAGGGGGTGTCCACGATGATGTAACGGTACCGCTCCACCAGCGGCGCCAGCGTCTCGGTGAGAAGCCGCTCCCGGCCCGGCGCGGCGGCCAGCTCCACCTCGGCGCCCGCCATCCGGGGGGCGGAGGGGATCAGGTGGAGCCGCTCCACCGGCGTGGCGACCACCCCTCGGGCCGGGTCTTCCTCCATACCGAGGAGCAGCTCGTAGAGGGTCACCGTATGGTCGTCGGGGACGATCCCCAGATGGGCGGTGGCGTTGGCCTGCGGGTCGAGATCGACCAGCAGGACCGTCTCTCCCCGGAGGGCCAGACCGGTGGCCAGATTGACGGCGGTGGTGGTCTTTCCCGCCCCCCCCTTGAGGGTCGCCAGCGCGATGGTCCGGGTGGGGGCGTGAATGGGCATCGGCTACTGGTGGAGCGCAAGGCCGTGAACGTCGTGGACCGCTTCCAGCAACCCTTCGGCGAAGGCCGGGTGGGCGAAGAGGAGGTCGCCCAGACGGCGGGCGGTCAGCCCGGCGGCCATGGCGACGGAGGCGATGTGGATCAGGTCGGTGGCCCGGGCGCCGACCATGTGGACGCCGAGGATCGCGTCGGTGTCGGGATGGGCGATCACTTTCACGAAACCTGCCAGCTCTCCGGTGGTGTGGGCGCGGGCAAGTCCGCGGGTCATGAACCGCCCCACCTTGGCGCCGACGGGGGCTTCGGCTTCGGTGATGCCGACGGAGCCGACTTCGGGGATGGTGAACACGGCGTTGGGGACCGGGGTGTCGGCCAACTCGTCGGTTCGCTTCCCGGCGATCCGGTCGGCCACGTAGGCGCCCTCCCGGTAGGCGGTGTAGGCCAGCGCCCCCCGTCCCGCCAAATCGCCGACGGCGTGGATATGGGGGACGGTGGTGGTCATGGCGCCGTTAACGACGACAAAGCCCCGCCCATCGACCGCCACCCCGGCGGCGTCGAGCCCGAGGCCCCCCGTGACGGGGCGGCGCCCGACGCTGACCAGCGCCCCCCCCGCAGTGAGGGAGTCGCCGTTTTCGAAAGTGGCGACGACCCCCTCCCCGCCGGGGGTCAGGGCTGCGATCTTCACGCCGGTCTTCATGCCGATCTTCTGCTTCTTGAACTCCCGGCCCATGGTGGACGAGACCTCTTCGTCGGCCATCGGCAGGATGCGGGGGAGGGATTCGATCAGGGTGGTCTTGACGCCGAACCGGGCCAGCGCCCCGGCGAACTCGCAACCGATGTACCCGGCGCCGATGACCAGCATCGAAGGGGGGAGACTTTCGGCGGAGAAAATCGTGTCACTGTCCCACAACAGGTCGCCGGGAAGATCGAAGAGGCGGACCGGGGCGGTTCCGGTGGCGACGACGGCGTGGCGGAAATCGACCGTGGCGCCGCTATCGACCACGATCCGGGTGGGGCTGGCGAACCGGGCGCTCCCCCGGACCACGCGAGCCCCCCGCTTCTCCAGCAGTTTTTCCAGCGAGCCGACGAACTGGGCGACGATCTTTCGCTGTCGATCGGAGACTTTGCCGAAATCGACGGCGTAGTCGAACGGCGCCCGTGCGAAGGAGGCCATGTGGGGAACGTGATCGACCGTCTCCGCAGCGGCGACCCATGCCTTGGTCGGGATGCACCCACGGTTCAGGCAGGCGCCCCCCACCGGGCCCCGCTCGACAAGGACCACGCGCAACCCGTGGGCGGCGCCCCGCAAGGCGGTGGCGTAACCGCCGGGACCGGCGCCGATGACGGCCAGATCGCAGGTGATGGTGTCGGACATGCTCTCCCTCTACCGGACGATTATAGCCACCGGAGGAGCGCTTTGCATATGATATATAGGGATACGCCCCTCTATTGGCGGACGTTACGGGGCGGTGGTTCCATAACCGAAAGGAATGCCATGCTGAAGCCGTACAAGGGAATCCTGCCGACGGTCGATCCGACGGCCTTCATCGAGGAGTCTGCGCAGATCGTGGGGGAGGTGACCATCGGGGCGGAATCGAGCGTCTGGCACGGGGCGGTGGTCCGGGGGGATGTGGCGCCGATCTCCATCGGGGCGCGGACGAATATCCAGGACAACTCGGTGGTCCATGTGACGAAGACCCCCCGCACCCCGACGGTTCTGGGGGACGACATCACCGTGGGGCATTCGGTGACGCTGCACGGCTGCGTGATCGAAGGACCGGCGCTGATCGGCATGGGGGCGATCGTCATGGACCGGGCGCATCTGGCGCCGAATGTGATCGTGGCGGCGGGCGCCCTGGTGCCCGAGGGGATGCAGGTTCCGCCGGGGTCGCTGGTGATGGGGATGCCCGCGAAGGTGAAACGCCCGCTGACGGAGGAGGAGACGGCCTTCCTGACCCGGTCGGCGAAAAATTATGTGGGCTACCGGCTCGATTATATGGGGGAGTAAGGCTTCCCATTTTGAGGCGTGTCGGCTATACTTCTCGCTTCGCTCGAACGGAGAGGTGACCGAGCGGTTGAAGGTGCACGCCTGGAACGCGTGTGTGCGGCAACGTACCCAGGGTTCGAATCCCTGCCTCTCCGCCACAGGCTTGCGCCTGCTTTCTTCCTCACGCTATCTCCTGGCGCGTCTTCGCCGCGCACTTCTCGACAGGTGAAGGGGGGCGCCAAGTACCCCCGGAACGCAGGCTTGCGCCTGTCCCCTTCCCAGCTCACTCTGCTGGGTGCGTCTTCGCCGCACAACTCTTGACAGGTGAAGGGGGGCGCCAAGTACCCCCGGAACGCAGGCTTGCGCCTGTCCCC
>JADGCD010000234.1:0-2488 GCA_015229165.1 Nitrospinota bacterium
GTCCCCGCCGGTCTCTTGCAGGGCCATGAAGGCATCCTTGACCAGCACCGAGGCTTTCAGGTTGTTTCGGCTGGCCGGGCGGATGCGGATGCCTCTGGCCAGCCAGCCGGTGCGGATGGTGAAGCGTTCCGGTAACTGCCGCTTCACTTCCTCCTGGGCGTCCTGCGCGGTGCGGGTCAGTGCCTGGGCGGCGGCGAAGCGCAGTTGCTTTTCCAGCTCGGCGAAGGCGCGTCCGATGACGTTCTCGTTGACGGTGATGCTGACCATGGCGACCCTACGGCTTCAAGAAGTGAACCAGGGCCATGGCCCCGCCGCCCCCGGCGATGCCCCACAGCGCGGCCTTGATCTCCACGGCCCGCAGACGGGAGTCCATGCCGTCAAGCCAGCGGGTCATCTCCTCCTGGCGTCGGGCGATGGCTTCCAGCGAACCCTGGATCTGGCCCAGGCGCAGGAGGATGTCCTGGAGGGTGTCCATCAGAGGAGCGGTGGGTTGCGATTGTTGGACTCGGCCAGCACCACCCCGGCGAGGGTGGCGACGCCGCCCGCGATCTGCAACGCGGTGTCGGCGGCCAGGGTCGGATCATGGCCGGTGACGATGGCCAGCCCGGCGGCCAGCGCCGCCCAGGTGGACGGTTCCTTGAAGCGGGCAAGGAACGAATAGCGGTTCATGACGGGATCTCCTTGGATCAGTACGACCAGAGTGCGGGACGGGGCCGACCGGGGCCTTTTTCGATGGCGTTTCGAGAACGGTGGAGGAAGCGGGCGTTGTGCGGCCCGCGCTGACTGACGCCGATACCGGTGAAACCGAAGCTGACGGCCATGGCCAGCAGGCGGAAGGCGTCTTCCCCTGCCACCTGGAGGTCAACCGCCTTGCTCGGTAATTATTCGCCTGACAATAGAAATACAAACCGTTCCCAGAAGAGCGAAACAGATTGCGTCATGTTCTAGATTTTCGTACCATTGACAAAATGGAGTGGTGATTCCAACTTCAAAACCTAAGGATGAATATTATGGCAAAGAACTCTAAGCAGACTTCTCCAAAAGTTGCTTCCAAAGCAGCAAAACTTCTCAATAATCCAAAGACCCCCGCTGCGGTGAAGCAAGTAGCTGGTTCCGCTTTGAGTCAAACAAAACCCGCAGGGAAAAAATAAACCCGCCGCGAGTCTCCCCGGGCGGGTTTTGGGTGGTGATCGGTTGCGTCGGGACCGGCGTGCGCACGCTCCCGTCATTGTGACGGCGGCCATCCCTGGCCGCCGCCCTTCGGGCGCACCTTTGGTGCGTCCAATGCGTCGGTCCTGCCGCATTGTGATGGGAATCATAGCAAATTCTGTTGGGGCTGTCTCTCTTCTTGATGTTGCAACACTTTTTCCCGTTTGGCCTCCAGACGGGAGGCGATGCGGTTGAGGGCGACGGTCCATTTGCGCCACGCCGTGGAGCGGTCACAGGCGAAGCGAACCTCGATCAGCTTCCACGGGATTCTCGTGGCTCGCAGCCACACCAGCCTGACCTGCTCCTGGTCCAGCCAGCGCAGCCACTCCATCGCCTCGTCCATGCGGGTGATGGCCTCGGCGCTTGGGGGGCCGAGAGGCGCCACTGCCTCGTTCCAGCCGTAGGCCTCCATGGCGTCGTGGATCACGGTGGGCCAGGAGTTGCCGTATTCCCTGGGTTTCAGCCCAGCCACCGGCAGGCGTCGCAGGGTGCTGGCGGCTTCTTCCAGGCGGTCGGCCACCAGCTTGGGGGTCCATTCAGCGACCATGTTTCACCTCCTTGCCCTGGCGGCGTCCGTACAGCTTCTCGCCCAGTTGCTTGATCAGCTCCCGTTCCGGCCAGGCCAGACGGGGATCGTTGGCGTCGATGACCAGGAGGCCGTGGTCTCGCCAACCGCATTTCTTGGTCTCCTCCTTGTCGCTCCGCTCCGGGATGAACCGGGCCAAGCAGGAGCGAGGGGGACGTGGTCCGCCGAACATCACGCCACCTCCTGGGCCAGGGCCCAATACAGCAACGCGAGGGCATCGGCCTCGTTGTCGTCGCCTGGGCTGTGGCTCTTGGCTTTCATGGCCGCGATCATCTCAGCTTTGGATGCGTTGCCTTTGCCGGTGGCGTGGCGCTTGATCACCCCAACCGGGACACCCTGGTAGGGGAGTTCGTGCAGTTCGCACCAGGAGGTCAACTGGCCGAGGAAGCCCCCGTAGACGTGAGCAGCCGTGGTACCCGCGTGCGCCCTGACCTCCTCGAAGCAGACCGCCTTCAGCCCGCCGGTGGGAGCCACGAGGGTTCTGACCTCGTCCAGCCAGCGGGTGAAGCGCAGGAAAGCCATACCGCCGCCTTCGAAGCGACCGGGGCGGAATTCGTTCGTCCCGCTCATGAAGGGCCTGCCCCCCGGCGCTCCCAAGGCCCAGCCCGTTTTCATCCCCAGGTCCAGGGCGAGGATCGCCCCTTTCCCGACCGCGCCCTCGTGGGGCAAAGTTGTCACAGCCATGTCTACCTC
>JADGCD010000234.1:2524-3071 GCA_015229165.1 Nitrospinota bacterium
CCGCCACCCGCTCCATTGCTCCGATAGTCCCCATACCTTCTTCTCCGATGTTCTCCTGTCTTCGTGTTGAGTCACCCTGTCGGGGTTTGTCGCCAATGTCGCCACCTGTCGCCAGTGTCGCCATGTCGCCACCCTTTTTTCCCAAAAACCCGTTTTTCACTTTCCACCCCCACCCCTGGCGACACTGGCGACATGGCGACACTTGGGGTTGATGGCGAACCGGACGGAGCGTTCCTCCTGGCTTGGCGGAAGTTTGCGCATCCAGTTCATCTCGATCATGAACGCCATGACCGCCTCAGCTTCCCGGCTTTGCATCCTGGGCCGTGGGCCAGTTCGGGAAAGCGTCCGGAAAGAAAACACCATCGTTCCGGACTCCATCGCCCATCGGGCCACTCTCAGGGCTGCGGATTCAAGAGCGTCCCCCTCTGCCAGGCGCTGGACCCGCACTGCCTCCGCAAGGTGGTATTCACCGAGTCGCCGGGCCTGCTCCCAGGTAGTCAGATTGACTTCCGATTCCTCCTCGGCGAGGAGGTGGGGATGCTCCAGG
>JADGCD010000235.1 GCA_015229165.1 Nitrospinota bacterium
GGGAGCGGGACTTCGTGCAGGCGGCGCGCGCCATGGGGGCGGGGCACGGGCGTCTCATCGTCCGGCACATCCTGCCGAACGCCCTGGCGCCGGTGCTGGTGAGCGCAAGCCTCGGGGTGGCGTCGGCCATATTGACCGAATCCTCCCTCTCGTTCCTCGGCATCGGCGTGCAGCCCCCCACCCCGTCGTGGGGCGCCATCCTGACACAGGGGAAGGACAACATCGAATACGCCTGGTGGCTGTCGGTCTATCCGGGCATGGCGATCCTGCTCACGGTCATGGGGTTCAACCTCCTCGGCGAGGGAATCCGCGACGCCCTCGACCCGAAGACCCCGGCGCACGACATACACGCCGACGGGGACGAACCGGCATAGCGGGCCGTTGCGCCCCCCGTCGGTGGGGGCTACAATGATCCCCGGCCCCCGTCGGGGGCGTCCACTCGCAACAGGGGTTCCACCGTCGCCATGTTCAAAGCGTTCACCAGCCGATTCGGCAAGAGCGAGACGGGAGAGCCCTCCGCCCGGACGGTGGAGATCCTGCGCCACGGGTGCGCCCAGAACGTCCGGGGCTCCTGCCATCTGGACGGACGGCACGATTCGTACGGAACCACCTTCCTTGGCCTTCAGCCGCAGAAGTCGGGCGGCCCCCTCCTCTTCATCGACACCCTGACCCCCCGCGTCTCCCGCGCCGCGCTGGAGGAGAAAAAGACCCGGCTGTCCATCGACTTCACCGTGACCCAGATCCCCTACCGCGGCGATTTCCTTTTCCGGCGGGTCGAGAAGTGGGAAGGGTTCGACGCGCTGGCGCTCTCGGTTCCGCAGGAGCTGGTGGAGCGGCAGCGGCGGGAGTATTTCCGGGTGGAGCCGAAGATGAGCGCCCCGGTCCACATCAAGATCGCCACGCCGATGGGGGAGGAGGCGGAAGTCCTCGACATCAGCCAGGGGGGCGCCCGCATCCGGGCGGTGGAGCCGGTCCCCGCCGGGGAGGTGGCCGAAATTTTCCTCGCCATGCCGACCAACCCCAAGGGGTGGGTCGAGCTGAAGGCCAAGGTGGTCGACAGCGGGGAGCTTCCCCCCGGCGTCGGCAAACCGGGCGAGCGGCGCCATTACATCCGCCTCCAGTTCGTCAACCCCGAGCCGGAGCAGACGCGGGAGATCAACCAGTACATCGTCGTCCGCCAGCGGGAAGACCTGAAGTTCCTCGGCTGACCCCTTTCGCAGGAGCCCACGCATGGAGAGCTATTACAATCCCGACGACCTTCCCCGTTTCCCCGAGATCGGCAAGGAGGCGCCGGAGCTGGCCAAGGCATTCTTCCAGTATTACGGCAAGGTCTTCGAAGAGGGGGAGCTTACCCAGCGGGAGAAGGCCCTCATCGCGCTGGCGGTCTCCCACACCGTGCAATGCCCCTATTGCATCGACGCCTACACCCGCGACTGCCTCGCCAAGGGGTCGAACCGGGCCGAGATGACCGAGGCGATCCACGTGGCGGTGGCCATCCGCGGGGGCGCGTCGCTGGTCCACGGCCTCCAGATGCGCAACACCGCCGACAAGATCGCGCTGTAACCGATGCCCTGCGAAGAGACCGCCGGGCCGCCCCCCTTCGGGCGGGCGCTGGCCGACGCCGGGCTCTCCCTCACCCGGGGGAAGACCACCGCGCTGCAGGTCAACGTCGGGCTCGCCTGCAACCTCTCCTGCCGCCACTGCCACGTCGAGGCGGGGCCCGACCGGCGCGAGGCGATGGACGAAACCACCGTCCGGCAGGTGATCGACTACGCCCGTCGCCACCGGTTCGCCGTGGCCGACCTGACCGGCGGCGCCCCGGAGATGAACCCCCACCTGCCGACGCTGGTGGAGGGGCTCGCCCCGCTGGTGGAGAAGCTGATGGTCCGGACCAACCTGACCCTGCTGGCCCGCCCCCCCTACGACCGGCTGGTTGACCTGTTCGCCTCCCGCCGGGTGGCCCTCGTCGGGTCGCTGCCGTCGCTCAACCGGGAGCAGACGGATGCGCAGCGGGGTGAAGGGGTATTCGACCGGATCATGGAAAGCCTGACCCGGCTCAACGGCAAAGGCTACGGCGTGGAAGGCAGCGGCCTGACGCTCGATCTGGTAGCGAATCCCACGGGAGCGTTCCTCTCCCCTGCGCAGGAGGGGGTGGAGAAACGGTTCCGGGAGATTCTGGCCCGCAAAGGGGGAATCCGGTTCAGCCACCTCTTCGCCTTCGCCAACGTTCCGCTGGGGCGATTCGGCCAATGGCTGGACGAAAAGGGGGCGCGGCAAGGGTATTACCAAAAGCTGGCCGACAGCTTCAACCCGTGCGCCGTGGGGGGGGTCATGTGCCGGACGCAGATTTCGGTCGGTTGGGACGGCGCCCTTTACGACTGCGACTTCCACCTGGCCAACGGCACGCCGCTGAAGGGAGGTCCGCTCCATGTGGGGGAGGGACGCCTCCCCGAGCCGGGCGCCCCTATCGCCCTGTGCGACTACTGCTACACCTGCACCGCCGGTTCGGGGTTCACCTGCGGCGGCAGCATCGAATAGACCGCTTGGGCGGCGGAGCGCCGCTCCCCTTGACACAACCCCCCGGCGGGAGAAGAATGGCCCTATGCGGATCGGGTCGGGATTCCCCGGCGCGCTCCGACGAAGTGAGGGTTCCCCGATGTTCTTCCGTTCGCGACCGTTTCTCTTCAGGCCCGGAGGGTGAGCATGTTCGACCCTTCGGCCGACCCCTACGCCTTCATCAAACGGGCTCTCCTGATGGTCGCCCTTGTCGCCCTGCTGGGGCTTGTGGTTCGTCCCCTCTTCGTCCCCCCCTCCTTCGGCCACTACGGCGATTTCCGGGGGGATCATCTGGACGAACTGCGGACCAGGGTTCCGGTCCACGGCGACGGCGAAATCTGCGCCGGGTGCCACGACGCCAACGCCGCCACCAAGGCCCAAGGGGGGCACGCGGCAGTCCCGTGCGAGACCTGCCATTTCCAGCCCTACGTCCTCGAAGGGGATCGCCCCGACGGACACCCCCAAAAGGTCACCCCCCCCCACACCCGGCGGGGGGCC
>JADGCD010000236.1 GCA_015229165.1 Nitrospinota bacterium
GCCGAAACCGAGGAGGAAGCCCGGGCCAAGGCCCTGGAACTGGCCTCCTGGGACAACGCCCGCGACGACCGCGCCAATGGCATCGAATGGGAAAACGACCGTATCCGCTGGCTGGACGCCACCGACCCGGAGGTCAACCGGGTGGTGGAACTGGACTGAAACCCGAATAACCACATACAGGAGAACTTGAGATGAGCAACCTCACCCAGACCCAACGGACCATCCTCGAAGCCGCCGCCGAACGTCCGGACGGGGCGATCCACCCCTTGCCCGAGCGGATCAAGGGCGGGGCCGCCCTCAAGGTGATCACCGCCATGGAAAAGAAGGGGCTGATTCACGACACCAGCCTCAACCCGCCTTACCGGAACTGGTGTATCAGCGAGGAAGGATACCGCGCCATCGGCCAGGAGCCACCGATTCAGAACGACGGTTTCGAGGCGGATGTCGCCGCCGCCGAGGAAGCATTGCAGATCGAACCGCCCGCTGATGGCGAATCTTCGACCAAACCGGATCCGCTGATGACGATCTTCGAGAAGATCGTCCAGGACCACCTTTTCTGGATCGAGACACTGGAAACCCGCAACGACCCCGCGCTGGACATGCACGAGGTTTCGGTATGGGCTGTCAAAAGCGCCCTGGAGGCCGCCTACCAGGCGGGCCAGAAGGCTGGCAACAAAGCCACCCGCAAGACCGGGGGCCGGGCCAACTCCAAACAGGCGCGCATGATCGAGATGATGAAGCGCCCCGAGGGGGCCACCATCGAACAGATCGCCCAGGAGACGGGGTGGAGCCACAACACCATTCGGGGCGCGATTTCCGGAGGGCTGAAAAAGCGCCTCGGACTCAGCATCGCCACCGAACGCACCCACTACGTGGGCCCCAACGCCAAGGGCGGCTACACCACCTACCGGATCGAGGAGTGACCCGCATGGCCAACCATTCCTCCGAACCCAATACCCCGAAACAGGTGGCCACCTCGGACTGGGCGTCGCGCTCCTGCATCCCGGCCAAGGTCACCACCATCGCCGTCCATCAACCACTGCTCAACATCGCCGAGCGGTACATCAACGTCACCCAGTCCAACTGGGCCTTCATTCTTCCCGCCCTCGAAGAGGCCTACGCCCTGGGCATGGCGGACATCCTGAGGCGGAAACCGAACCCGGCCCTGCGCGCCGTCATCAAGGAGGAGGTGATGTTCGTCCTGATGCAGCGCCCCGAGGGAGCCTCCATCGCCCAACTCGCCGAGGTGACCGGGTGGCGGAGTCCCACCATCTGGAAGATCATCGCCGACCTGGGCGGCAAGCCCATGGATCCGGATGCCCCCCAGGATGATCACACCGCCTACCGCATCGAAGCGTAGCGGTTCCCTCAACGCCTTTTCAGAGACCTCCCGGCCTTGAACCGGGCGTCTCTGCTTCCGGTCACGCCTCCAAATCGATCCCGCGCTCGGCGGCCACATCCTCGAACGTTTTCCCACCGGAGCCGTCCAGGTAGACGATCCTGCCGGTGGCCTGGATAAACCGTTTCACGGCCACGTCCACGTAGACAGGGCTGATCTCCATGGCGAAGACCCGCCGGCCCGTAGCCTCGCCGGCCATGATCTGGCTGCCGCTGCCCGAGAACGGCTCGTAACAGAGCCCGCCCGGCTGGATGTGCTGCTTCATGGGGATGGCGAAACAGTCCAGGGGCTTCGGCGTCGGATGCTCCGGGCGCTCGTCGCCCTCCAGCCCGGCCATGTGCCAGACGGTGGAGAGGTACTCCTCGCTCACCCGGGGCGGGCGGTTGCCCTTGATCCAGCCGAAGAAGCACGGCTCATGGCCCCACAGGTAGTGGGTCCGGGTCATCACCGCCCGGGTCTTGGTCCAGATGATCTGCTGATGGACGAAGGCCCCGAATTTCTCCCACACCGCTTCCAGCATCGCCTGCCGTTTGGAGGCATGCCAGCAGTACCAGGCGGCGTGGGTGTCGATGGCGTGGTCGATGGCATTCCTGACGAACCCCTCGTACAACTCCGACCCCTGGCTGGAATCGTCCCAGGTCACCCCGTAGGTGGCGGACCAGTCCTTGTTGCCCGCCGTGCCGCTGGTGTCCCCCTTGGCCGTCTTGGCCTTGCGGGCGCTGTTGGGCGGATGGTTGGTGCCGTTGTAGTCCACCAGATAGGGCGGATCGGTAGCGAACAGAGCGGCCCGCTCCCCGTTCATCAACCGGATGACGTCATCCGCCACCAGACTGCTGCCGCAGAGCAGGCGGTGTTCGCCCAGCACCCACAGGTCGCCGGGCTGGGTGACCGGGGTGGCAGGAGGCTCGGGAATCGTCTCCTCTTCGCCGGCTCCCGCGCCGCCGTCTTCCTCGCCGCCGTCCACATCCAGGAGGTTGGCAAGTTCCTCGTCTGAAAATCCGATGATATCGATATCGAAATCGAGCGCCTGAAGGTCACTCAGTTCCAGTTTGAGAAGATCATCATCCCAGTCGGCCCAGTTGGCGGACTGGTTGGCCAACAGGCGGAAGGCTTTGATCTGTGTCTCGGAAAGATCGTCAGCCAGCACCACCGGCACTGTTTCCATCTCCAAGCGCCGGGCAGCCTTCAACCGCAGATGCCCATCCACTACAGTTCCGTCGCTGCGCACCACCACTGGAATGCGGAACCCGAACTCCTTGATGGCGGCGCACATACGATCCACCACGTCATCGTTCTTCCGAGGGTTGCGAGCGTAGGGGATCAACCGGTCAAGCGGCCAATGTTCCAGGTTTAGGTTCATCATCATGTTCTCTGAGCAGGAATTTCAGATACATCAGGGTCGCCAACTGGCGTTCCTTCAGGCATGACCAGAAAAACAACTTCATCCTCTCCCAGTCGTTCTCCACCATTTCCAGGTCGTGGATGATGGTCTCAACCCGCTTGTGGCACTTCTTGCAGAGCGGAATGAGGTTGCTGGGACCGTTGTCACGGGTGAGCCGAAAAGGAACGATATGATGGACGTCCAGGTTTCGAGGCACTCCGCATATCGCGCAAAACGGGAATAGGCGGATCACTCCGTTCCGGATGGATCGC
>JADGCD010000023.1:0-15763 GCA_015229165.1 Nitrospinota bacterium
AGGCGATACCCCCGCGCATCCCGGAAAAAATAGGTCTCACCCACGGTCAGCCGCGACGCGATCTCCTCCACACGCAGTCGGTCGTCGGGATGTCGCAACGTCTCCTCCGCCACGGCGCGCGGATCGTCGCGCCCCTCGTCCGCCGCCAAGTCGGTCAGAGCCCGCGCCAGATCGCTCCACTTCGTGCGGGGGAAAGAAAGCCCGGTTACGGTCGCCAGCAGAATGGCGAGCCGCTCTAGCGTCTCCTCGGGGATCGTCATCGTCGTGGGCATGTCAGAGCGCCTCTTCCAGCCGCAGCGCTTCCTCGGGTGTCAGCGCCAACTCCGGATCGTGCAAGAGAAGTATCCCGTCGGGAAGCCGCGCCACCCCTTGCAGATGGTCGAATCCCGGACCGGGAGGCCCGGCCGCTTCAAGGGCGCTTTCGGGAATGGTCACCGTGTCTCCGGTCCGGTCCACCTGCAACGCCAGAAGGCGGTGTCGGGTCCGAAAGAAAATGAGGTGATCCTCCACCGGAAGGGGATGCTCCGGGATTCCAAATCGGCGCCGCAGGCTGATGACCGGCGTTACGAGGCCGTGATAACTAACAATCCCCGACACCACCTCCGGGCCCCCCGGTAGCGGCGTCACCGCCACCATCCGGGTCACCCGCTCCACCGGCGCAAGAGGGAGCGCGCCGAGGGTCGCCCCGACACCGAAAAGCAGTACCTGGATCGTCCGCGCTCCGCTCATGGCCCCCCCTCCTGGGAGGAGGTGACTTCCTTCGCCACGATCGGCGTCCCCAGGCGCCGGGCGATCTTCCGGAAAAGGAGTTCCGTGCGCACCGGCTTGAGTATAAAATCGACCGCGCCCGCCCCGAGCGACGCCTTGACCAGCCCTTTGGTTCCGAATCCGGTGAGCATGATGACCGGCGGCGTACCGCTTCCGTGCGCCTGCGTGGCCAGCCGGATGGTCTCGATCCCATCAATCCCCGGCATCTGGTAATCCATCAGGATCAGATCGAACGTCCTGCGGTTGAGGAGCGCGAGCGCACGCATACCGTCGCCGGTCGCCGTGACTGAATATCCCCGCTCCCCGAGCATGTCGATCAAGGTCGCCCGGTATTCGTCGTTGTCCTCGACCACCAGGATGCTTGGGCTCCCCTGCCGGGCGGGAAGTCGCCTAAGCGCCTGCCGGGACTTGTCAAGGGTCTGGCGCTGGGTGTCGACATTATCCCGCCATTCCACGATCCGGCGCCCCAGTTCGCACCCGGCCCTCCCGACGGCGCTTCGAATGTCATCGACGGCGTACTTCCCGAGCGCATCGCCGAGTAGCCGTTCGTCTTTTACGACGGCGACATCGGCATACTCCGGCTTGCCGAGCAGGCTTGCAAGACCGACAAACTTCGCCTCCATTTCCTCGCCGAGGAGCTCGTGGATTTTTATCGAATCATCACGAAGCCCCTCTCCGTCCCGCAGCGCATGCTCCACAACGATGAGGGCCTGCTCCACCGTCGTCAGCGCCTGTCGCGTCGCGCCCGAGCCCCCTTCCATCCTTCGCTCATGCGCGGCGGAGATGGCCTGATGGATGGCCCAAAGAAGCCGATGGCCATCCTGGAGCGGCTTGTCCACCAGATAGTCGTCGAAGATGTTCTGAAGACAGCGGTCGTACGCCTTGGGCGCATCGGCGGCGGCGCAGAGGAGTATCGTGCGGTGGGGAAGCTGATGGATCTTGGTCGAGAGGCGATACAGCGTCAGATAGGCTCGCTCGGCGGCCTCCACCTGTTGGAAGGTCAGGACGACGACCGACGGCTCTTCCTTCTCGATGAAGGAGATCCCTTCCGGCAGCGACGTGGTGGAGAAAACGGACGCATAGACTTCGGCGACCGCCTTCATGACTTCTTGCGGTGCGCTCTCGTGATCGCCGATTACAAGAATGGACTCCTGCATGTCGTCCTCTCTTGCCAAAGGCGCCTTTACAGCCAATCACCCCACAACAAGGCGATCAAGCCTGCAAGGCATATTAAGCCGTACTACAAACAATGTACATTCATTATACTATCTGCATCTTGCGGTCGAGACAAGGGTAAATATTGGGCAATACGCCACTATATAATATTGTAGACACCGCTTGGTTACCTTGGGGGGAAGGGGGGTGTCTACGTCATGCTAGGCTGTTGATTGCACCGCATAAATAGCCCATGTGGGCGCCCGGCTTAATCCGTATTGGCGCCGAAAAAGTGATCGACCCATTAGCCTTACATATTGATTATGTACCACTTCTGACTAGATCGCCGAAGGATACGCGCCCCACGGTCAGGCGACCGGCATCATCCCTCGGTCCGCTCCCGTTCCCGCAGCACTTCCGCCGCCCGTTCGAGCGCCAGGTCGATATGGGGAGTGACGTTCTCCGGACCGATCCGCTCCGGGAACCCCGCCCGGTCAAGCGCATGCAGGAGCTTCTCCCGCACCCCCGAGAGGATGAGTGTCGTTCCGCTCATGGCGCAGGCTTCGCGCAGCTCGTCGAGCGCGTGGATGGCGGTGGCGTCGATCATCGGCACGTGCCGCAGGCGGAGGATGAAACAGACGGGTCGGGCGCCGATGCTCAACAGCGTATGCTTCAACCGGTCTGCGACGCCGAAAAAGAAGGGGCCGTTGATCTCGTAGACCTGCACCTGATCGGGAATCGTGCGCAACGACGTGGCGTCGGGGTCGAAGGACGCGGCCCTCCCCTCCCCTGCCAGCAGTTCCATGTAATCTCCCCCTACCGCCGAGAACTCCGTCACCTCCATCATCCGACGCACGAACAGGAGCGAAGCCAGCACCACCCCCACCTGGACCGCAAGGGTCAGATCCACCAGCGCGGTCAGCAGGAACGTCAACACCAGCACCATCGCATCGTCGCGAGGGGCGCTCAAAATCGCCTTGAAGTGCTTCAGCTCCGCCATGTTCCACGCCACGACCACCAGAATCGCCGCCAGCGACGCCAGCGGGATCTTGACGATCAGGGGGGCGAGGAAAAACATGAAGAGCGCAAGGGCGACGGCGTGGATCATTCCCGACAGGGGTGTCCGCCCGCCGACGCGGATGTTCGTCACCGTCCGGGCGATGGCCCCGGTGGCGGGAATCCCCCCGAACAGGGCCGAAAAGATGTTCGCCACCCCCTGTCCCACCAGCTCCCGGTTGGAATGGTGGGTCCGTCCGGTCATGCCGTCGGCCACCACCGCGCTCATCAGCGACTCGATCCCCCCCAGCAGGGCGATGGTCACCGCCGACGGAAGGAGGGTCTGTATCTGTTCGAGGGTCACCGACGGGATTGACGGCGACGGGAGGGTTTTCGGGATTTCGCCGAACCGGGTCTCGATAGTCTGCACCGGTATGTCAAAGAGCCAGACAACCAGTCCCCCGAAGCCAACGATCAACAACGGTCCCGGAATGGCCGGATAGATCCGCCGGGAAACCAGCAGTCCGATCACCGAGAGTATCGAAAGGGCCGCCGTCCACGGGTCGATCGTATGCAGCGAGGTCAAATAGATGCCCCACTGATGATGAACCTCCGGCGGCAACGGCCCCAGCGGCATGCCGAGGAAATCCTTGATCTGCGCGGAGAAGATGATCACCGCGATGCCGGCGGTGATGCCGGTGGTCACCGGATAAGGGATGAACTTGATGGCGGCGCCGAAGCGGAAGAGCCCCATCAGAATCATCATGAAACCGGCCATGAAGGTGGCCACCACCAGCCCCTCGTACCCGTGCTGGCGGACGATGGCGTAGACCACCACCACAAACGCGCCGGTCGGACCACCGATCTGGTAGCGGCTTCCGCCGAGGGCGGAGATGAGAAATCCGGCCACGATGGCGGTGAACAGGCCCCGCTCCGGGCCGACGCCGCTGGCGATGGCAAAGGCCATGGCCAAGGGAAGGGCGACTACTCCAACCGTCAGCCCTGCCACCAGGTCGGCGCCCAGATCGCGCCGTCCATACCCGTCCCGCAACGCCTCGACGCTGGCCGGGAGGGGGAGAGAGCGCAGCCCCCCGAGCGTCCGCGCAAGATAACCGGTCGTTTCTTCCTTCAGTTGAATGCTCATGCCAGTGCCTCGGCCCTCCGAAATGGAAAGACTCCCCTCCGCGAGGGGAGCCTTTCGGATACGGACGGATGAGACTCGTCGTTTCCTAATATATAGGCATGCGGTCGTCGTGGCAACCGGAACTGGCGCAGGAGCCGTTGTTTTGCGGGTGGAGGTTCATGCGGGCGGAGGCTTCGGCGGTGTAGCCTCCTTCGGGATTCCCCCCGTCCTTGCTGCGCATGCAAAAGTTCTGCTGGGAGTTGGCTATCAGCCGGTAGACGGCCCCCCCATCCTCGATAATGGTGACCACCGTCCCCTCCGGCGCCGATCCCCCGTAGCTCAGAGTCCGGTGGCTATGGCATCCGTCGCGCAGGCAGGCCGTATAGGCCCGGCTCGCATGTTTCGACCTGGTCTTGCAGGTAAACTCCTGCACCGGCTGAGGGGAACTGTCCGATCCCGTCGCCCCACCGCAAGCCGACAAGACCAGCGACGTTACGGCCATCACACCAGCGACTCCCAGCAAGAAATGCCGGCCAGCCTTTTTCAAGGTATTGCGCGCTCCTCGTCCTGGGTACAACCATCATCCCCGTAGGGACACTGCAACTTCTTCCGGAATTATATCCAGTCTCATAAACGCCGTCATCCCCAAGAAATGCAATACAGCATTCTCTTTATTAGCATAAACTTAACGCACTTTCTCCTCACAGGGCACCTTTCCACCCCTCCTTTCCGATGTACCCAATTAAGCCCCACAAATAGGTACAAAAGAGAGTTGTATTCCCGACCCGACAACGATAATATTCACCCGGCTTGGAATCGTTCAAAGAGGGAAACAGGCGTTTCCTGTGGCTTTGTCCCCTGTGGAAAACGCAGGTCTTCGCCTTTCATGTGGCCGGATTCGGGGATTTAGCATGGTCCGCGCCGCAGTAATAAACGGGAGACCGTAACGTAGGGCATTTCTCCGGGACCAGAGAAGCGTGGCGCTTCTTCCCGGATTGTAGCGTCTTTATGGGCACTCAACACACACTCTATTCTTGAGCTGACGACTACCATGTATCTATCCAAGGAACTCCGGCGCGGGCTGTCGATCCTGCTCCTGATCGGAGCGTTTTTCGCCGCAGACTTCTTCGGGCTCTTCTCCCGGCTGAACGACATCTTCTACGACCAGTTCACGCTGGCCACCCCCGGCCCGAAGGAAAAGTCGCAGGTTCTGATCATTGAAGCCCCCGCCAATCTGCGGGGAGCCTATGGTGAGGCGACCTGGCGGCACATCCTTACCGAGGCCCGGAGCAAGGGGGCCAAGAAAGTCGTCTTCACCTTCTATCCGAACGTATCGCGGGAGTTTTACGTCGAAGCCAAGGCCAAAGGGGACGTCCTGTTCGGACGGGCGGTCATCCCCTCCACCTTCGACCCGGACAAAAAAGTCTTCGAGAAAGTCCCCGCCGCCGCCGCCGGCCTGTCCCTCCCCTCCGGCGCGTGGATCCTCCCCTCCTCCCACAGCGCCACCTATCACGAACAGTACCTCTCGGTTGACGTCAACGGAAAGGCGCAAGACTCCCTCACCACCGCGACGCTCAAGAGCCTCAAAAGCGGCGTCACGATACCGAAGGGGGAGACCTTTATGCTCAATTTCACCGGCGGCGTCGACCGGGCGCCGGTCATCAGCATCGAGTTGGCCAACAGCGGCGGCCTGATCGATGAACTGGTCCGCGGCCGGACGCTGGTCATCGGTTTCGGCACACCTCTGGGGGCGCCGGGGCTGAAGATTCCCGGCGGACGGGGCGCCGAACTGTCGCTGGTGGAGTACTTCGGCTACGGCCTCGACACCCTGTTGACCACCGGAGCCCCCACAAACGCCCAGCCGTGGGTGACAGCGCTCCTGCTGGTCATGGTCACGCTGGTTCCCTACCTGATCCGGAACCTTTTCGACCAGGGCCAGTTCGTGGTGGTCAACAGCATCTTCGCCGTCGCCTACGTCGCCGCCCTCGGCCTCCTGTTCGCCACGCTGCTGGTCTTCTCGCCGGTGGCGACGACGCTGCTGACCCATCTGGTCATCGTCGGCCTGATCGGCCAGTGGAAAGCGGTGGACGAGACCCAGGCGGTCCGCACCCTGGTCATCGAATCGTCGGTCAACCTCCACAAGCGGGTGTTCCCCACGTCGTTCGTCGACGTGGACGAGCACTGGTCCCATGTCATCTCGGTGGTCAACCAGCTTCTGGATCTCGAACGGGTCATCTTCCTTGAGCGGATTCCGGGCGACCACCGGGTCCGGGAGGTCATCGCCCTCAACTGCTCCATCGAAGACATCAACGAGTTGCGACGCGACTACGAGCGGGCGCCCTACAGCGACGCCATCGCCGAAAACGGCCCCTG
This sequence comes from Nitrospinota bacterium, assembly GCA_015229165.1. Taxonomy (GTDB): domain Bacteria; phylum Nitrospinota_A; class UBA7883; order UBA7883; family JADGGD01; genus JADGCD01. The sequence continues at coordinate 6,416 of JADGCD010000023.1, forward strand.
CCTGGTCGACAAGCGAATCTTCATGCGCCCCCGGGAGGACATCGTCGAGGCGCAGTATCTGGTGCCGCTCATATTTTCGGGGGAGATGCTCGGTTTCTGGGCCTTTACCATCGACACCGCGCGCATCGAGGTGACTCCCGTGTTCCTCTCGATGGTCAAGGACTTCACGGCCCAGATTAGCGAGCTGCTCTATCGGCGCTACTATCGCCAGTTGTCCGCCGAAGGGACCGGCCTTTCACTGGCCAAAAATCCGGCCCACGCCAACATCAAGGAGCTTGACCGGACCATCAGCCTGCTGAACCGGCGCCTCTCCCAGCTTGAGGACGTCCTCGACGAGATCAGCGTCGCCACCATCCTGTACGACCTGTTCGGACAGGTCATCCAGATCAACCAGAGTATGGTCGCCCTGTCGGAAGAGGTCGGCGTCGCTCCCCACAACCTGACGGCGCTCGATTTCATCATGACGCTGACCGGCATCGACCTCTCGAAGGCGCGCCGCCACCTGAGCGAAGTGGTCCTCAACCACCGCAGCGTCGCCTTCCCCATCACTGCTGGGGCGGCCGGGGAGAGCCTGACCATCAACATCTACCCCCTCCTCCACCGGGAGCAGGAGCGGAGCGGCGGCGAGGCTTTCCAGATCCAGGGCATCCTGTGCGAGATATGGGACGTCTCGGAGATAGAGTCGATCTACCAGAACCGGGAGCGGGCCTTCAAGGAACTGCTGGCCTCGGTGGCGACCGTCGGAAAGTCTCTGCTGACCGAAACCGCCGAAAGCCGCGCCACGGGGAGCAAGGGGGAAGCGACCCTCGACACGGTCATGGCCAAGACCCGGGAAATGGTCGACATGGTCGAGCGGGTCGAGAAAAAGATCGTCCCCGACGAGGAGGGACGCTCCTTCGCCCGCGCCATTCCGGTCGACACCCACGAGGCGCTCATCAACGCCATCAAGCTGGCCGGCCACGACCTGACGGCCAAGAAGGTCACCGTCTCCTTCGACACGCCCGAGCGGCGGGCCATGGCGTTGGCCGCCCCCACCGCGCTGCCGGAAGTCATGGCCGACATCCTGCGGGCGCTGTCGCACACCGCCAATACCTCCGGCGAGATCGAAATCACCTCGCGGGGCAGCTCCGGGCAGGTCAACTTCTCCTTCTTCGCCGACGGGCTCGGCCTTTCGCCGGAGCGGCTTCAGGAGATGCTCTACCAACCGGACACCTTCGGTGACGGCTTCGCCGCCCTCGGGCAGGACATCGAGACGGTCAGGCAGTGGCAAGGAGAGATGCTGGTCACCAGTGAAGTGGGCCACGGCATCACCGTCAATCTGTCGCTCGAAGCCATCCACTAGAGGCCCTGATGAATTTCGAACCGTTGGCCATTTTCCCCGAGGGGAGCCTCGCCAGCTCCCTGGTCGTCACCGTCTGGATCGGCGTGCTGGTCGTCTGCTTCTTCAACCTCCGCTTCGGGTGGGTGTTGTCGGCGCTGGTGGCGCCGGGCTATCTGGTGCCGCTGGCGGCGATCAAACCGTGGGCGGTGGTCATCATCCTGTTGGAGAGCGTCGTCACCTACGCCATCGTGGTGGGGATGTCGGCCTATTTCTCCCGTTTCGCCCGCTTCGCCTCCTTCTTCGGGCGGGACCGTTTCTTCGCATTCCTGCTGGTTTCGGTGCTGGTCCGCGTCACGTTCGACGGATGGCTTCTTCCCGACTTCGGGGCCTGGCTCAACGACCGGTTCGAGCTGGCTTTCAACTACCGGAACAACCTCCACAGCTTCGGCCTGATCATCATCGCCCTTCTGGCGAATCTCTTCTTCAAGACCGGTGTCGTGCGGGGGCTGGCCACCACCATGGTCAACATCGCCGTCACCTGGCTCATCATCCGCTTCGTTCTGGTCGATTTCACCAACTTCCGCCTTTCGGGCGTCGGTTACCTGTACGAAGACGTGGCGGCCTCGATCCTGGCCGCCCCCAAGGCGTACATCATCCTGCTGATCTCCGCGTTCGTCGCCTCCCGGATGAACCTCTACTACGGGTGGGAGTTCTCGGGGATCCTGATCCCCTCCCTGATCGCCCTGCAGTGGTATCAGCCGATGAAGGTGCTGATGACCTTCGTCGAGGCCTTCTTCATCATGGGGGTCGGCCGGTGGGTCCTCGCCACCCCCTTCTTCAAGCGGACCACCATGGAAGGCGCCCGGCTGGTCGCCCTCTTCTTCACCATCAGCTTTCTCTACAAAATGGCCGAAGGGTGGCTCATCGGGTGGCTGTGGCCCACCGTCAAGCCGACCGACTATTTCGCCTTCGGCTACCTGCTTGCCAGCCTCATGGCCGCCAAGATGCACGAGAAGGAGATCGCCGTCCGCCTGACCCGCGCCACCGTGCAGGTCTCGCTGGTGGCGGTGGGTATCGCGTCGGTCATCGGCTTCGCTCTGACCTACGTACCCAATCCCCTCGACTACGGCGCCTCCCGCACCGTGACGGCCAACGCCAAGGTCGGCGTCGATATGATTGACGAAGCCACCTTCATCGACGTGGTCCGGGCCGCCAAGGTCAGCTCCTACATGTCGCGGCTCGAGGACGCCACTCCCATCCCCACCCAATGGGAACTCGATTCCTTCCGGGCGGGGGTCCGGGCGCTGCTCGACTATGTCGAAAGCGGCGAGGCGGAGCGGCTCGACCTTGCGGCCGCCCGGTTCGCCGAGGTCAATTTCAAGCTCTCCCGCGTCGAAGGGAAATACCTGGTCATCAGCGAGATCGAACCGCGCGGATGGGGCTTTTACGCCATCAATCTCGAACCGAAAAACGAAACCCTCGTCCAGGCGCCAGCGCCGGTGGAGGAATGGGGCGCCATGGAAGGAGGCGCCTGGCTGTTCGTCGATCTCCAGACCCGCAGCTACGCCGCAGCCGGCGCCGCCCGGAACTCCAACAAGGACGGCTCCGCCGACGCCCTGCAGGCCTACCGTCTCCCCTTCTTCGTCTTCTATCAGGTCATGGGCCGGGCCGACACCCTTCAGGTTCGCGGCTTTGAAGGCGCCCCGGACGACGAACGGAAGCGGGAGCGGGACGGCGTCAACTATCTGGCCGTCAAGCGGCGCCTCCCGCCGGGGCTCGACCTTGCCCGCCTGAAGCAGGATGTCGAAAAGATCGACGTCGAATGGGGCGCCGCGTGGGACGCCAACCTCTATCGCAAAGAAGCCCGCGGCGGACTGGCGGAGCTCTACCTGACCCGGAACACCATCCGCAAGCTGATGTTCAAGCCGTTCTTCAACCTGGCCGACATCCCGCTGGAGGCCAAGACCCAGCGTATCGACGGTTACTTGCAGGACTGGATCCTCTCGCAGAAAGATCGCATCGCCCCCAGCGGCTCCGACCGGTACGTCGCCCCGCGGATCGAGCAGATGCTCTTCATCGACGAGCTGATCGTCACCCCGCTCCTGAAAATCGTCCGCTCCGAGTTCAAGGACGGGACGTGGAGCGAAACCGGCGAGGCGGAGTTGAAGGCGCTGGCCTCCTACGCCGCCACGCTCGACATGACCATCATCCAGTACCGCCACCGGGAGTCGGGGAACGACTATCTGGTGATGGCCGAAAAGGGAGAGCTCAGGAAACCCCGCTTCTGGGGCACCTACATCTTCCGGCTGGGCGACGCATCCCCCTACGTCATCCAGGCGCCCCGCCCCATCTTCGAGGTCAACTCGTTCGAGTACGCGGTCTATCTGTTCGAGCGGCTCGGCGCCCGGGCGCTTCTGATCGGCGGTTCCCACCCCTCGGCCAACCAGGACTATTCGGCCGACATCGTGAAGCGGATCAACAAGGTCAACGTCTTCAACCTCGTCGGACAGGCCATCGCCCGCGAGTCGGGGGACGAGCCTCTGATGTACATTCAGTGCCGCGCCTTCGGTCTACGGCCCGACCGGGAGCAGCCCAACGTCGATGCGGTCGTCGGCCTGGACAACTGGGCCTACGACGCCGACAACGTCAAGCCGCTGGCCCGTAGACTTCTCGACGCCCTGGACGAGGACGGCATGATCGTCCGGTTCGCCGACAGCAAGATCGACACCGCCGGATACGAAGTCGGCAGCACCGCGCAGGTCGGCTATCTGTCCGCCCTCCCCGGCAAGGAGTTCTCCCTGCTCTGGATATCCCCCCTGGCCCGCGCAAGCTATCGCCAGCAGACCGAGAACCGGATGCAGGAGGCCAAGTTCGCCTCCGCCGACATCCCGCTCGACACCGCCTCCCTGGCCGGGTACATCCATTCCTTCAACCGCTGGTCCCCCACCGGCCAGTTGCCGGAGCGGATGCGGGGGATGCTGCGCGACTTCGTCTTCGACAAGGACGTGATCCTGCTGACCCGGATGCGGGCAGACTTCCCGGACTTCACCTTCCGGCGGCTCATCGACATCAACTCGAAGCAGACCTTTATCGTGGTCATCGACTCCACCGGCGCCCTGGTCTCGATCATCAACGTCGTCCCCCGCCAGCCGCAGGTCGAAATCCTGCTGGACAACCGGGAGAGCGTGAAGGAGAAAGTGGAAGCCTTCATCGAAACCCGCGCAAGCTGGCTCTACTTCCAACAGAAGGGGGGCCAGTCATGAGAGCCTCCCGCACAACGTCCCGGAGAACCGACACCGTGAACCGCTCCGCCGCCGGAGGCGACCGATGAAAAAATACCGGATCCTCATGTGGATCCTCTTCCTGCTGGTCATCGGATTCTGGGTCTACGCCTACGCCCTTCCCTCGGTACGCCAAAGTCTTATCAAGGCCGGGCTCTACCAGGGTACCCGCGAGACCAATATCAGTCTCGCCTATGTGGTCCAGCGCGGAGAGGAATGGCTCACCTTCCCCTTCGCCTCCGGCACCCGCAGACTCAAGCTCGTTCTCAACGCCAGCGTCCCGGAAGACGCCCGCTACCTGTGGGACAAGCGGTGGCGCTACACGATCCAGGTCCGCCTCTATGACAAGGACGGCGCGCTTCTTCTCGACCGACCCTACGTCAGCATCACCAACGTCTCCGTCTTCCGGACGCCCGAGTCCCCCAACCCGGTCCTGACCTCGGTTTTCGGCGGCGTCGACCTGATACCCACCGGCGGCCGCATCCTTTACCTCTCCGACAAGGTTCTGCAGGACGCGCACAGCGTCAAGATCCGTTTCGTCGAAGGGGACCCCTACCTGCAAGACATCTCCGTGCGGGTCTACCGGGAGGAGATCCTCCCCGACCGGCGTCTGGCCCACCTCTGGAACCGGATCGAGGAAGAGAAGAAAGAGGCCCTCACCGACGACAGCGTCTACACCCACGACCTTCTCAACGACTGGGAGCGGAAGATGCTCGCCCGCCGTCTCTGGACCCCGTTGGGGCCCGACGGCCTCGAAGGGCGCGACTACACCCTGCGCCAGATTCACACCATCAAGGATTTCGAAGGGGACGAGATCGACCTTCCCATCGAACCGCAGGGGGTCGTGGCCGGTCCGCGCCGCCGGGCCATCATCCCGGTCCCCAACACCCTCCAGCCGGTGAAGCTGACCTTTACCCCCTTCGCCCTCGGGCAAAGCAAACCGGCCACCGCCTATATCCGGTGGCTCCCCGAAATGGGGGGAATGGATCCCGGCCCCGTCGTCGAAGCGGCGGTTGACCCGGTCAAGATCAGCGAAACATGGATCACCTCCGTCCAGGGGGGACTTCTGGAGATATGGGGCTCGGACAACTTCGCCGTCCGTGGCTACATCAACAATGAGGAGGAGGGGGATCTGACCGAGATCACCCCCGAGCGGGAGTTCCTCCGCGGCTTTATGCTCCCCCCCAAGCGGGGAATCCAGTTCAAGGTCAGCAATCTTGAGGGAGACCGGACCGGATTCCGGTTCGACGTCCGCCGCTTCACCCTCCCCGACGGGGGCGACCTGAAAAGAGAGCCGGTCACCATCCGGTTCAAGACCCTCGACGCCAAAGGCGCCCTCCTGGAGAGCGGTTCGGTCGCCGTGGGGCCGTTCGAACCGTCGGCCTACGACGCCCTTTCCGCCGGGTTCGAGCGGGCCGACGTCTCCGTCCCCCACTCGTTCTATTTGCTCGCCCCCCCGGGTGCCGTCATGATCGCCCTGGAGAGCGACGACAACGAAAACCTCCTCGTCGCCGGGCATAACCGCTCCTACCGGGCCACCCGCACCCTGACCTTGCCGGACGAATATTTCTCGTACGAGCGCAACCAGCTCCCCTTCAACCCGGCCTGGTATTCGATCCTGCCGGTCGATTTCCAGTCACTGATGATGGAAGGCTACTCGCAGGCGCTCACCGTTCAGGACGCTCCTGCGCAGATGGAAGACGCCCTCGTCATATGGGAGACCGTCGCTCCGTCGAACCGCCCGGTGGGAGTCATGCTTTTTGTCCCCCATCACATCTCCGGCTCCTACGAAGATCCCCCCTCCCCCTCCCGGTATGCCCCGGTCGCCCAAAAGCAGGAGCGGGACATGGTCGTCGGCGTCGCGGGAGAGAACGTAACCCTGACCCCCTCGCTGCTGTTCAACCGGCAGCGGTTCGAACCGACCCGGGTCCGGGTCATGCTCGACCACAAGCTCCACTTCGAAGGGGAGCTGATCGGTATGCAAGGGGAGTTCGAGTTGCCGAAAGTCATGTCGGGCGAACACCTGGTACAGATCACCTGCGACGACCCGGAAGCCCGGTTTTATCTAGACAGCGTCCGGCCGGACAAGACGGTCTATACCAAGCGGATGGCCTATTCCATCAAGGAAGGGAATATCCTCACCTTCCCCTTCGTCAAGCAGGAGGGAAAAGACAGCCTGACCGTCCATTACCACGGCGCCGGCGGAGCGGTCCTTTCGGCCTGGCTGGAGCCGGTTCGATGGCCGACCGCGGTGGTCCCCTACGACTCGTTGACCATTCCCAACCGTCGGTTCACCATAAAGTCCGGGGGGGGGGGGGCAGGGGGCCATTACGGCCCTGAACCTGGCCCGGACGCTGGACACCTACGCGACCCTCTATCTCCCCATGGGAAGCGATCTTCCCGCCGGAAGCTACCAACTGAACCTGGCGCTGCGAAACGGCTACAGCGGGTATGTGTCGGTGACCCGCAGCAAACCGATGGAAAACCAGCGAACCTTCTCCATCGGAGCAGGCATTGATGCAAAATAGGCCATACGCGCTGGCGACGGGAGTGTTCCTTATGACCCTTTCCCTCGGAGCCGATTCCGGTTCGGCGGCGGAGAAAAGTTTCATGGACCACTACGTCCAGGCCCGCGAACAGGACAGCCCCTATGTCGCCCCCACCCGGGCGGAGTTCGACAAAGCCCGCGCCCTGTTCGAGCAGGCCTTCAGGGGAAAGGCGGACGATGCGCTCACCAAAGGCTTCGCTACGCTCGGCTTTGCGGTCGTCCGCAAGAAGACCGACAAGCACAACTACCTGATCGTCGAAGAGTTCCCCGACCGGCGACGGGGAGGGGGCTTTTACCTGATACGGCTCTCCTCCCTCGCAAAGAAGGAGGGGGTTCTGCTGACCGCCCCCCACACCTTCCACGACGAAGGGACCGGCAAGATCGCCCGGGTCATGTTCCTCATCACCGACGCCGCCGGCGCCGGATTCAACACCGTCCACCGCTACAGCAAGAGCGTGGTCCGGGGAGAGGCCGATCTGGCCCATGTCCACATAAGCTACTTCCAGGCCTTCATCCTCGCATGGGCCGCCACCCATCCGGAGGGGATCGTGGCCCAGATTCATGGCTACGACCGGGCCAACCGGATCAGCCCCCGGGGCAAAGAGGCCGGGATGATCGTCAGCGCCGGGACCGACCTGCCGAGCCCCACCTTCATGAAAATGCGTGAGCGGCTGCGCAAGGCCTACGGGGAATCGGTCCTGTTTTTCCCCTTCGACACCAACGAACTGACCGCCGTGGAAAACACCAACGGCCAAGCGCTTCGGGAAAAGCTTTTTCCCGGCTTCATCCACATCGAGCTGAGCGAAGTCATGCGCGACAAACTGAACAACGACAAAAACGAGCTGAAACGGTTGTACGGAGCCCTGAGCAAATGAACAGACGAATCGTGATCGCGACGGCGGTCGCCCTCTCCCTCGCCCTCCCCGCCGGACCGACGGTCAGGAGCGCCCGGGCCGACATCGACCAGCTCACCCTCGATGTGACCGCAGGACTCGAACTGGTCCGCCGCTGGGAAAACGTCGAAGAGAGCCCCTACTGGCTCTCCGGGAAAGATACCGCCTATTCCCTCGGCGCCGGGGCGAGCCTTGTCTCCCTCGAACCGGGGGACCGGGTGACCCTGCACATCCCCGGCGGCGAGAAGATCATGATCCGCTCCTTCGGCGACGAACTGAAGCCCGAATGGTTCGGCGGCGCAGTCTCCAACGGCTCCGGGATGTTCGTCGCCATTCCGGTCGTCCCCCACGCGGAAGACAAGCATATCCTCTACCTCGACCCGGCCCGCAACGACCCGTCGATGGTCACTGTCAGCCGCCCCGAGTCGGACGACGAAGCAAGGGAGGTGGGGCTTTTCGTCTCCCGCACCCAACCCGCCGAAGAGGCGGTGGTCTACCGCGACGCCCTCTCCCTGGACGGGACCGAGTCGGTTTCGCTCAAAGCCCCGTTCGAAGGCGCCGCCACCGGCTACGATCTGCTCGTTCCCGGCAAAGATGCCACCCTTTCGATCTCCGGCCCGACCCGCATCCGCATCACCAGCCGCTATCCCTTCCCGAAGAACGAGAGCGGCGTCGTCACCACCTACCAGATCACCACCCGTCTCGACGACGAGGAGCCGCAAACCCATACGTATCAGACCGGTCTCGACTACCGGACCGAGCGGGAGATGAACGGTCGCCCCACCCCTTTCGGGTGGCCCCGCTACAGCTACCTCCATATCCCCGGCGACGAGAAAGGTGAGGAGAAGAAGCAATCCCCCACCCCCGCAGCGCCCGTCGCCAGCGGTCCGGCCGCCTCCGACGCCAGCAAACCGTCCCACCCCGCCGCAGGGGAGGACTTCATCGCCGCCGGTTGGAAAACCCTCAAGACCCACGGCGACGCGTCCGCCTTCGCCGTCTGGAAAGCCGGGATTGTGAACGCTCCCGCCGACCGGTTCGTCTTCATCGCCAGCGCCTACCACCAGCGGATGGCGGCCCTGAAGAAGGCCCATGAAGTGGGGGAGAGTCTATATGCGCTGGTCGTTCCGGGGGTCTTCGAAAATCAGGATACCTACTACCTCCTGATCGCCCCCCCCGCCGACGAGATCGTCTCCGTCCAGCGGCAGGTTCAGGAAAAGCTGGGCATCGTCAAGATGACCGGAAACCGGCTGGGCGCCTTGCGGGGCTCCATCGGCGTCGCACAGGACGAGACGGTGGTGGCAGAAA
>JADGCD010000023.1:15801-16414 GCA_015229165.1 Nitrospinota bacterium
GCCCCATGCCCAAACGCCCGCCGTCCCCGACAAGAAAGAGAGCCGGGACAGGGACGACCATCTCCTGACCATCACCGCCACGGCTCCCGTGGCCGTCCGTATCGAAGAGCTGGCCGATACCGGCTTCCTCATCTCCTCCCTGAACAATACCATCGACCTTCCCCCCCTGCGTCCCGACGCCTGTGACGAGCCGCTGAAGGTTGGCGACACCTCTCATGTGAAGGAATGCCTGTTCGAGCGAACCGCCTTCCAACTGGGGCTGGACAACGCCCGCACCGGCGAGGAGGCGCAAGCCATCGACCTGTTGCGCCGTCTGGCGCTCAACCGCCCCGATTCCCAGGAAGCGGCCGCCATCGTCACCCGGCTCGACACCCTCACCGGGATGTTCCGTCCCCTCTCTCCCCGCCTGCAAAACGGGAAAGAGGAAAGCCCCGACAACCAGCGGACCTTCCGTTACGATACCCGGGTCTTGCTCGAGGTCAACGAGCCGCGCAACCCGGTGCAGGGGACGCTCCGCTCCCTCCCCGAGGCGGCGCAGCGGATCGGCGCGGCCACCTTCTATCGGGTCGAAAGCGGCGGGGGGTTGCTCTTCCCCGTCCCGGGGCGCAAGAGC
>JADGCD010000237.1 GCA_015229165.1 Nitrospinota bacterium
AACATGACAGAAAGCGTTTCGATCAAGGACGACCCCTTCGTCGCCCCCCTGTTGAACAACCCCCACCTCGACCGGCTGGGGGAGGGGTTGCGTCCGCTGCGGGCCCGAATGACCCGCCATCCCCTGTTCGACGCCGTGGGAGACATGAAGAGCCTTCGCCTCTTCATGGAGCGGCACGTCTTCGCCGTCTACGACTTCATGAGCCTGCTCACCGCCCTGCAACAGCGGCTCACCTGCGTCACCCCCCCCTGGCGCCCGGTCAGCGAGAAGCTGATCCGCCGGTTCGTCAACCACATGGTGCTGGAAGAAGAGACCGACGAAGATATGGGAGGGGGCTACGCCTCCCATCTGGAAATGTACCTTGCGGCGATGGAAGAGGTCGGCGCCGACACCGACCCGATGAACCGGCTCCTCTATGCGCTGGAGCGGGGGAGCGACTTTCACACGGCGCTGGCGTCGTGCGGCGCTCCGGCGGAGGCGGCCGCCTTCAACAAGGCGACCTTCTCCTTCATCGAAACCGGCGACGTCCACCGGATCGCCGCCGCTTTCACCTTCGGGCGGGAAGACCCGATCCCCGACATGTTCCGCGCCATAATCGCCACGTTGGCCAAGGAGGAGGCGCCCCATCCGAAGCGGCTCCAGTATTATCTGGACCGGCATGTCCATCTGGACGAAGATTTCCACAACCCGATGGCCCGGCTGCTGGTGGCCCGGTTGTGCGTGGAGAATCCGAAACTGTGGGCCGAGGCCGAGGAAAGTGCGAAGAAAGCGGTCGAAGCGAGAATCGCCCTGTGGGATGGGACACTGAAAACCATACAATCGGCTTGACCAGTCGATGGCATTTGCGAAGCGATAGCGTGGGGAGAAGATCAGGCATGCGCCTGCTTATCCTGTCGAGACCTGCGCGACAACGAAAGCGCTGAAGAGATAACGCTAGGAAGATAAAAAAATGCGCATCGGTGTACCCAAAGAGATCAAGACCGACGAGTATCGCGTCGCCGTCACCCCCGCCGGGGTCCGTCGGCTCGCGTTGGCGGGGCATGACGTTCTCGTCGAACGAAACGCCGGGGTCGGCGCCGGTATCGCCGACGGGGAGTACGAAGCCGAAGGGGGGCGGATCGTCGACACGGCCGCCGAAGTCTGGAGCGCCGACATCGTCTGCAAGGTCAAAGAGCCGATCGCCGCAGAGTTCCCCTTTCTGCGCGACGGGCTGATCCTCTACGCCTACCTCCACCTCGCCGCCGCGCCGGAGCTGACCCGGCGCCTCATGGAGAGCGGAACCACCGCCTTCGGGTACGAGACCGTGCAGGAGAAGGACGGATCGCTGCCGATGCTGATCCCCATGAGCGAGGTGGCCGGAAAGATGGCGGCGCAGGCGGGGGCCACCTATCTGGAAAAAGCCCGGGGCGGTCGCGGCGTCCTGCTTGGCGGCGTGCCGGGGGTCGCGCCGGGGAAGGTGGCCATACTCGGCGCCGGGGTCGTCGGCGTCAACGCCGCCAAGATCGCGATGGGGATGGGCGCCCGGGTGGTTCTGCTCGATGTCAGCCTCCCCAAACTCCGGGCGGTGGACGATCTCTTCGGCGGGCGGGTCGAGACCCTCCATTCCGATCCGACCAGCGTCCTGCGCACGGTGCGGGAGGCCGATCTGGTGGTGGGGGCGGTGCTGTCGCCGGGGGCCAAGACCCCCTGGCTGGTGACCCGCGACCATCTGAAGGAGATGCGGCCGGGATCGGTGATCGTCGACGTCTCGGTGGATCAGGGGGGGTGCGTGGAGACAAGCCGCCCCACCACCCACTCGGATCCGGTCTTCACGGAGGAGGGAATCATCCACTATTGTGTGGCCAACATGCCCGGCGCCGTCCCCCGGACCAGCGCCTTCGCCCTGGCAAACGCCACCTTCCCGGGGCTCTTTTCCCTTGTCCAGAAAGGCGTTGCAGAAACCCTGCGGGAAAACTATGCTATGCGGGGTGGTCTGAACGTCGCCAGGGGAGCGGTCACGCATCCGAAGGTGGCCGAATCGCTGGGTTTACCCTCGCATTTTCCGGAAACATGGATCTGAAGAAACTCGGCCGATTCGAGATTATCGAAGAAATCGGCAGCGGCGGCATGGGGCTTGTCTATAAGGGACAGGACCCCAAAATCAACCGTCTCGTCGCCCTGAAGGTCATCCGCCCGACCCTCGGCGGAAAGCTCTCGCCCGATCAGCAGCAGGCGGCCGACCGGTTCTACGTCGAGGCGCAGGCGGCAGGGTCGCTTTCCCACAAGAACATCGTCACGATCTATGACGTCGGCGAGGAGAAGACCTCCCAAGGGCCGATGGTCTACATCGCCATGGAGTTCCTCGAAGGAAAAGGGCTCGACTGGTACATCGCCAACAAGAAGCTGGCCACCTTCGAAGAGAAGATCAAGGTGGTCCGGCAGATCGCCGACGGGCTCGACTACGCCCACAAGCGCAACGTCGTCCATCGGGACATCAAACCGGCCAATATCATCGTCACCGCCGAGCTGACGCCGAAGATCACCGACTTCGGCCTGGCCCGTCTCTCCGACTCGTCGCTGACCATGTCGGGGACGATTCTGGGAACGCCCAATTACATGGCGCCGGAGCAGGTGCAGGGGAAAAAGGTCGACGCCCGCTCGGACCTTTTCTCGCTGACGGTTGTTCTCTACGAGATGCTGACCGGCGAGAAACCGTTCGCCGCCGACTCGATCACCTCGGTCATCTACAAGGTGGTCAACGAGGAGCCGCTCCCCCCCCGACGGGTCAACATCGACCTTCCCCCGAAGGTCGACGCCATGATCAAAAAGGGGCTGGCCAAGAACCCGGACAACCGCTACCAGAACGGGCAGGCGTTCATCGCCGCCCTCGACGAGCTGCTGACCGCCACCGGCGCCGATCTCGACACCTTCGGCGACACCACCATCGTGGTCGACGCCGCCTCCCGCGACGCCGCGCTCAGGGGGGGGAACGGGGGCTCCTCCTTCTCCACCGGCGCCATCGCGGCGGCGGGGGGGGTCTTGCTGCTCCTCCTCGTGGGGGTGGTCATGT
>JADGCD010000238.1 GCA_015229165.1 Nitrospinota bacterium
CCAGCAGGGTGGCGATCATGTCACCGGCATGGGCTGTCGCATCCTCGGTCAAGGGGGTCAAGGATGGACTGGTCGCAGTCAAAACCGGGGCATCATTGACATCCGTGACCGTGATGGAAGCAGTGTCCGAAGCCGTGCTGAAGGCCGTGGTTCCGCCATGGGCCGTCGCATCCACCTTGCTGCCCGCCGCACCCGTAGTCTGGTCCCAGGCCTGGTAGGTGATGGTGGCATTGTCGGCGTTTTTGCCATCCGGCACGAAGCGGATGGTGTCCGTGCTGCGCAACAACAGGGCCGAAGTCGCCGAAACCACCCCGACATCCGACCAACCCGCGCCGGTGTTGTATTGCCAGACACCATTTCCGGAGGCGAGTGCGGTGATGGCCATACCTTGGGCAGCGCCGGTATCCACATCGGTCACCGAGGCGCCCAACAGACTGGCTATGGTATCACCCGCGTTGGCTGCGGCATCTTCGGTGATGCCCGTCAAGGTGGGCGCTGCCGCCGTCAGGACCGGCGCATCGTTGACCGCAGTGACCGTGAGGGTGGCTGTATCGCTCGCTGCGCTGAACGCCGTGGCGCCGCCACTGGCCGCTGCATCCACCTTACTGCCTGCCGCGTCTGTGGTTTGATCCCAGGCCTGATAGGTCAACGTGGCGCTGTCGGCATTCTGGCCATCCGGGACAAAGCGGATGCTGTCGGTACTCCTCAGCAGCAGGGCCGAGTTGGCGGCAACGGCCCCCATATCGGTCCAACCCGTGCCCGTGTTGTACTGCCAAGCGCCATGGCCGGAAGTCAGCGCGGTGATCGCCACCCCCTGGATGGCGCCGGTATCCACATCGGTGACGGAAGCACCCAGGAAACTGGCCACGGTCTGCCCCGCGTTGGCCGTCGCATCCTCGTCGATCGCAGTCAAGACCGGAGCTGCGGCGGTCAGGACCGGGGCATCGTTGACATCCGTGACCGTGATGCTGGCCACATCGGTCGCAGTGCTGAAAGCCGTAACGCCCCCCGTGGTGGTGGAAGCATCCGCCTTGCTGCCCGCCGCACCGGATGACTGATCCCAGGCCCGATAAATGAAACTTGCGCTGTCGGCGTTCTCCCCGTCCGGAACGAAGCGGATGGTGTCCGTGCTACGCAGAAGCAGGGCCGAGGTTGCCGAGACCACCCCAACGTCGGTCCATCCACCACCGGCATCGTATTGCCAAGTGCCATTGCCGGAACTCAAAGAGGTGATGGCAATACCGTTTATGGCACCGGTATCCACATCGGTGACCGATGTCCCCAAGAAGCTGGCCACGGTTTGCCCGGCGTTGGTGGTCGCATCCTCGGTGAGCACAGCCAGGGTCGGCGCGCCTGCCGTCAACACCGGGGCATCGTTGACTGCCGTGACGGTGAGCGTCGCCGTATCGCTCGCCGTGCTGAAAGCCGTGGCTCCACCACTGGCCGTCGCATCGACCTTGTTGCCTGCCACGCCGGAAGTTTGATCCCAAGCCTGGTAGGTCAAGGTGGCACTGTCGGCATTCAGGCCATCCGGAACAAAGCGGATGCTGTCGGTGCCGCGCAGGAGCAAGGCCGAGGTCGCCGAAACGGCGCCCACATCGGTCCAACCAGCGCCCGTGTTGTACTGCCAGGTGCCATGGCCGGAACTCGTGGCCGTGATGGCGATACCCTGAACGGCGCCCGTATCCACATCGGCCACCGCAGCACCGAGGAAACTGGCCACGCTCTGCCCGACATTCGCCGTGTCATCCTCGGTGATCGTGGTCAGGGTTGGGGCAACAGCCGTCAGGACCGGCGCATCATTGTCGCCACTGACCGTGATGGCAACCGTGTCGGTTGCCGCGCTGAAGGCCGAACTCCCCCCCGTGGTGGTGGAGGCATCCACCTTGCTGCCCGCCGCACCGGAGGTTTGATCCCAGGCCCGATAGGTCAGCGTCCCACCGGTCGCATTGCTGCCATCCGGAACGAAACGGATGCTGTCGGTGCTGCGTAAAAGCAGGGCCGAAGTGGCTGAAACCACCCCCACGTCGGTCCATCCCCCTCCCGTATCGTATTGCCAGGTACCGTTACCAGGCGTGAGCGATGTGATAGCGATACCCTGTGTGGCGCCCGCATCCACATCAGCGACCGATGTACCCAAAAAACTGGCCACGGTCTGTCCGGCGTTGGCCGTCGCATCTTCCGAAATGGGTATCAGGTTCGGGGCAATCGCTGTCAATACCGGGGCATCGTTGACCGCCGTGACGGTGATGGTGGCCGTATCTGTCGCCACACTGAAGGCCGTGGTACCACCGTTGCTGGAAACGTCAACTTTGTTACCCGTGGCGCCACCCGTCTGGTCCCAGGCGCGATAGGTCAGGGTGCCACTGTCGGCGTTCTTGCCATCCGGGACAAAACGAATGCTGTCGGTGCTGCGCAACAGCAAGGCCGACGTTGCCGAAACCGCGCCGATATCGGTCCAACCACCCCCTGCGTCATATTGCCAGACCCCGTTGCCGGAGGTCAGGGAGGTGATGGCGATACCATGGACGGAACCGGTGTCGACATCTGTCACCGATCCTCCCAAAAAACTGGCCACGGTTTGCCCGGCGTTGGTCGTGGCATCTTCGGTGATCGAGGTGAGCGCCGGGGCAGCTGCCGTCAAAACCGGGGCATCGTTGAGGGCGGTGACGGTGATGGTCGCCGTGTCGGTTGCCGTGCTGAAAGCCGTGGTCCCACCCGTGGTGGTCGAGGCATCCACCTTGTTTCCCGCTGCACCCGTGCTTTGATCCCAGGCCCGATAGGTGAAGGTGGCGCTGTCCGCATTTTGGCCATCCGGGACAAAGCGGATGCTGTCGGTGCTGCGCAACAACAAAGCCGAGGTCGCCGACACCACACCCACATCGGTCCAACCGCCACCCGTATCGTATTGCCAGACGCCATGGCCGGAGGTCAGGGAGGTGATGGCCACACCTCGGGCGGCGCCGGCATCCACATCGATCAACCCTGCACCCAGCAGGGTGGCGATCATGTCACCGGCATGGGCTGTCGCATCCTCGGTCAAGGG
>JADGCD010000239.1 GCA_015229165.1 Nitrospinota bacterium
GCAGGTCGTCCACATCGACGCCGACATCGGCCAGGTCGGCGGCGAGGGTCATCGCCCGCTCTTCGGCGATCTGGATTTTGTTGAACAGCCAGGTATGAATCGGTCCCAACATAAGGCTCATGACAAATCCTTTCACATCTCTGTGCGATACCTGATGGTACGGGAGGTTCCATACGGAGGGCATGACAGGGGTCATGAAGATTAATTTGATTCCACACGATTTTCCATTACAATATCGTTTTACCTTTTCTCTGGATGTGGCCATGGCGACCAAATCGATCCTGCTCGTCGATGACGACGAGGCGCATCTCCTCTGGTCGGAAGAGATCCTCTCCGAACAGGGCTACCGGATTCGGTCGACCCACTCCGCCAAGGAAGCGCTTGATTTCTTTGACTCCGAGTCCTTCGACTTGGTCATCTCCGATCTAGTGATGCCCGAAATGTCGGGGATCGATTTCATGCGCCGGGTGGCCCAGAAAAAGCATGGGCAAAAGGCGATCATCCTGACGGGCCACGGCGACATAGATACGTTCATCGAATCGGTCTATGATGTCGGCGCACTGGAGTACATCGTCAAACCGGTCGATGCGGAAGAATTCGTGGCGATGGTCGCAAAGCTGACCTCCCCCGACACCGATCTGGCCGCCAACTCCTAGCCCCCTCGGAGGGGCATCCGCCCCCCGTCGAATCGACGCTCCCTTTCGTTCCACCCCGGCGTCTTCCTGTTTCATGCCTGCCATCGCCGAAAATTTATTTTCGCGCCAACCGATTGGCATATAATCGGTTATCAAATATTTTTTCCGATTATTCAGTCTGCGACAAAGAAAAATCGCTCCCACGGCTCAAGTCTTATGGAAACGGGCCGAAAAGAAGATAGGGTGTTTGTGCGAACATGAGCATCCGGGCAGGAAAGGGAGTTTGACCATGCGCCAGGGAACAGGGCGTGACCAGCGAAACAGCGCTGTTTACAGCGCGTTGAGGAAGGTTTGCCTTCTCAACGGGTTCCGCTTCTTCTCTGCTCCTGTTCGTTACAATAGCGACTCTTCCCCTGCTTCGTTATCGGTCCCCGGTTCCATTACTTTAGTCCCGACGGACAACTATTTCGCCGTCGCCGGAAAAAGAAACGGGGGGGTGCGCTCATGAGCTATCCCCTTTCCGCCAGCTACTGGTCGGCCACGGCCCATGTGGGGCGCACCCCGCCGACGGCGCCCGACCCCCGTTCGGTCACCGCCTCCTACTGGTCCAGCGGGGAGCGCAACGGCGTCCCGGCCCCCCCCACCGCCGCCGGAGAGCCGGCCAGCTACTGGTCGGCCACCGCCCCGGCCTCACCGGTGGACAAAGTGACCCTCTCCGATACGGTCAGGAACGGCCTCTACTACAACCGCCGCAACGTCCCGCAGGTCCGCAACCGGGGAGACGCCGCCTCCGCCTACCGGACCGGCGAAACGGTGGCCCGCCTTTCGGACGGGGGGAGGCTCGATCCGCTGGTGGTGAAACTGTCGCTGGGGGACGGCCGGTCGCTGGACAACCAAAGCAACTTCTTCTCCCACTTGAGAGAGCGGCTCGTAAGCGTCAGCGACCGTCTGGCGCCCCTTTCCACCCCCGACGCCTTCGCCCCACGGCGGGTCACGTCATCGACGCCGACGGTGGTTACCGGGACCGCCGGAATCGACGCCACGGTATCGACCCACACCGTCACCGTGGAGCGACTGGCCGTGGAGGCGCAGATCGGATCGGACTCGCAGGCGAACCCGTATGCGGCGCTGGGTCTTACGGGATCGTTCACCCTCAATGGCGTCACCATCGACGTCGCCTCCGGCGATTCGCTGGCCGACATCGCCGATGCGATCAACTACGGCGAAGACACCAACAAAAACGCCCAACTCGACAAATATTCGGAAGACCTCAACGGCAACAACGTTCTCGACGTCTACCGGAGCGACGCCACCTGGACCGGCGCAGGTTACACCCCTTCATTCGCCTACTACGAAGACCTGAACGGCAACGGCGCCATTGACGGGGGGGAGGACGCCAACGACAACGGGTTCCTGGACGGCGGGACGGCCCAGTCCGGCGCCGCAGCCACCATCGTCGCGGGGCGTCTGGTCATCACCAACACCCAGGGGGGCGACCGCCCCCTCACCCTGACCGAGAGCGGCGACGTGATGACGACGCTTGGATTCTTCCGGGTGGACGAGGAGAACCAGAAGATACTGAAGACCCCTGCGGAGAACGAATTCGTCCGCCTCCCCCAGACCGCCGCCTATACGCTGGACGGGGTGGCCGCCACCGCCCCCCGGAACACCCTCCCCGACGCCCTGCCGGGGGTTTCGCTGGAGCTGACCGGAACCTCTCCCGCGCCGGTGACGCTGTCGGTCGTGGAAGATCCCTCAGGCCCGACCGCCCGGATCGAGGCGTTCGCCGGGGCGTACAACGACATGATCCGCCTCATCACGGAACAGTCGCTCAAGAACACGCCGGTGCAGGAGGACGTCCGAACGCAGGACCTGGCGCTCCAGACCGCTCTCTCGGCCCACCGGCAGGTGGCCTCCCTCCGGCAGGAGCCCCGCTCCCTCTCCGCCATCGGTCTGGCGCCGGGGGGCTCGATGCCGCAGGGAATCGACCCGGCCACGCTGGAGCGGCTCGAACGCCGACAGGCCGATCCCCGTGGCGCCACGCCCTTGGCCGCCGGGGCGCCGGGGCTGATCGGTTCGCTTCACCGGATGGGGATCACCAGCGAAAAGGATCTGACGCTCACCATCGACCGGGAGAGACTTGCCGCCACCCTGAAGGAAGACCCGCAGGGGGTCTACCGGCTCTTCAATACCCAACCGGACGGGATCGCCCCCCGCTTGCAGGGGATCATCGACAAGGCGACCGGCGAGCCCAACGGCGTCATCGCCTACCGGCAGGCGGCGCTCGACCATTACCGCCGCAATCCGGGCGAGGCGCAAAAACTGATGGCCGGACAGGCGCAGGCGACCCGGATCGCCATCGACACCGGCATTGCGGGGAAGTTCTTCGGCTCG
>JADGCD010000240.1 GCA_015229165.1 Nitrospinota bacterium
AGGGGGGGGGGCTTGGCATCACCTACAAGGACGAGACGCCGCCCCATCCCGAAGAGCTGGCGGCCAAGATCCTGCCGCTCCTCGCCGACACCGGCTGCTCGCTGATCTTTGAGCCGGGCCGGGTGATCGTCGGCAACGCCGGAGCGCTGGTGACGCAGGTTCTCTACACCAAGACCAACGACCTGAAGACCTTCTTCATCGTCGACGCCGCCATGAACGACCTGGCCCGCCCGTCGCTCTACGGCAGCTACCAGGGGATCGTGCCGGTGGACGAGGGGGTGGCCGCCCGCAAGAAGGTCTCCGCCGACGTGGTGGGGCCCATCTGCGAGTCGGGCGATTTTCTCGCCAAGGACCGGGTGTTGCCCGAGTTCAAACAGGGAGAGCTGCTTGCGGTCATGAGCGCCGGAGCCTACGGCTTCACCATGAGCAGCAACTACAACTCCCGGCGCCGCGTGCCGGAGGTGCTGGTCAACGGCGACCGGTTCGACGTGATCCGGACCCGCGAGACCATGGACGACCTGATCCGGGGCGAATCGATCCCCGGCTGGCTGGAGTAGGCCGATGCCGACCACCGTCCCTTTCGTCAAGATGCACGGCGCGGGCAACGACTTCGTCATGCTCGACCTGCGGAAGATGAAACTGCCCCAGCTCAAGAAGAAGGCGGCGTTCCTGCTGGACCGCCGGTTCGGGATCGGCGGCGACCAGATCATCACCATCGAGCCGTCGAAGAAGGCCGACTACCGCATGCGGATCTTCAACGCCGACGGCTCCGAAGTGGAGATGTGCGGCAACGGCATCCGCTGCTTCGCAAAATATCTGTGGGACCGGAAAGAAAAGATCATCAGAAAGACCGGCGGCCTTGCCGTGGAGACCTTGGCCGGGATCATCCGCCCGAAGATGATCGACGACAACCGGGTGCAAGTGGACATGGGAGAGCCGATCCTCGACGGGCGCGCCGTCCCCACCACCCTCGACGGGCAGGTGGTCGATCGGGCCGTGAAGATCGCCGGCGCCGAGTACCGGATCACCGCCGTCTCCATGGGAAACCCCCACGCGGTCATTTTCACCGACGACGTGGACGGAACGCCGCTGGAGAAGGTCGGCCCTCCCATCGAGACCGCCACCGATTTGTTCCCCAAGCGGATCAACGTCGAGTTCGTGGAGGTGATGAGCAAGAGCAAGGTGAAAGCCCGGGTCTGGGAGCGGGGCTCCGGGATCACGCTGGCCTGCGGCACCGGCGCTTGTGCGGTGGCGGTCGCCTCGGCGCTGAACGGCAAGACGGGACGCAAAGTCGCGGTCCATCTTCCGGGCGGGCGGCTCGATATCGAATGGACGAAAGAGAACCGCGTACTGATGACCGGTCCGGCGGCCGAAGTGTTCGCCGGAACCATCACGTTATAGAAACATCATGAAGCGACGCGCCGCACGGCTCACCGGCTCCATCGTCGCCATCGTCACCCCGTTTCGCGGGGGGACGGTGGACGAGGGGGCGCTGGCCGATCTCATCGACTGGCAGATCGAACAGGGGACCGACGGGATCGTCGTGGCCGGAACCACCGGCGAGTCCCCCACCCTCTCCCACGCGGAGCACGACCGGGTCATCGCCTTCGTGGTGAAAAAGACCACCGGCCGCGTTCCGGTCATCGCCGGCACCGGCAGCAACGCCACCGACGAGGCGGTCCGCCTGACCCGCCACGCCGCCGACGTCGGCGCCGACGGGTCGCTGGTGGTCAACCCCTACTACAACCGCCCGCCGCAGGAGGGGCTCTACCGCCACTTCATGGCCGTGGCCGACGCCGCCGACCTGCCGATGCTGGTCTACAACATCCCCGGCCGGACCGCCGGACGGGTGGAGCACGCCACGCTGGTCCGGCTGGCGAAGCACGACCGGATCGTCGGGGTGAAAGACGCCACCGGCGACCTCGTCGGCGTCTCCCGCCTGCTGGCCGACATTCCCGGCTTCATCGTCCTCTCCGGGGACGACCTGATCACCCTGCCGATGATGGCGCTGGGCGCCACGGGGGTCATCTCCGTCACCGCCAACGTCGCCCCGGCCCCGATGGCCGCGCTCTGCCGGGCCGCCAACGGAGGAGACTTCGCCGCCGCCACCGCCGCCCACTACCGCCTGCTCGACCTTATGACCGCCATGACCGTGGCGGTGAACCCCCTGCCGGTGAAGACCGCTCTTGCCCTCATGGGGCGCGTGGCCGAAGAGTTCCGGCTGCCGCTGTGCGAAATGTCCCCCGCCGACCGGGAGCGGGTGGCCGCCGCCCTCAAGGACGCCGGGCTCATCTGAGCGAGGAGAGACCCATGACCGTCAAAATCATCGTCACCGGCTGTTGCGGCCGGATGGGACGCGCCATCGTCAACGCCATCGAGCGGACCGACGGCGTCACCCTCGCCGGGGGGACCGAGCGGGAAGGCTCCCCCTTCGTCGGCATCGACGTGGGAGAGGCCACCGGCGTCGGCAGGAAAGGCTTCGCCATCGCCTCCCGGCTGGCCGACATCATCGACACCGCCGACGTCGTCATCGACTTCTCCGTCCCCGCCGCGTCGCTGGAGCATTTCCTGCTCGCCGCCGAACGGGGCAAAGGGCTCGTCGTCGGCACCACCGGGTTCGACCCGGAGCACTGGAAGACCTTCGAGTCGATGGCGACCGCCGGACGGACCGTCATCGCGCCGAACATGAGCGTGGGGGTCAACGTCCTCTTCAAGCTGGCCCGGGACGCGGCCAAGCTCTTGTCCGACTACGACGTCGAGATCGTCGAAATGCACCACAACCAGAAGATGGACGCCCCTTCCGGCACCGCCGTGAAGCTGGCCGACGTGGTGGCCGACGCCCTGGGGAGAAAGATGGTCGAGGTGGGCAAGTACGGCCGCTACGGGGTCGAGGGGAAGCGGCCCAGGAACGAGATCGGCGTCATGACCCTTCGGGGAGGCGACGTGGTGGGGGACCACACCCTCATCTTCGCCGGAACCGGCGAACGGGTGGAGCTGTCCCACAAGGCGGGCAGCCGGGACA
>JADGCD010000241.1 GCA_015229165.1 Nitrospinota bacterium
CTCCCAAAGGAGCCCCCCTGACGCTGCCTGCCGAAGCGTTGGAAGTGTTCGACGTCTCCGGCGCCGGAGACACCGTGGTGGCCGCCGTGGCCACCTACCTGTGCGCCGGGCTTCCCCTCGAAGAGGCGGCCCGGATCGCCAACGTCGCCGCCGCCATTGAAGTGGCCCACGTCGGCGCCAAGGCGGTCTCCCGGGAGGAGATCCTCGCCCGCCTCGGCGAGGGGGAGGAGACCGATACCGGGAAGGTGATGACCGCCGCACGGGCCGCCGCTTTCGTGGCGCGCAAGAAAGGCAAGGGGGAGACGGTCGTTTTCACCAACGGCTGTTTTGACCTGCTTCATGCGGGACATGTCGATTATTTGCAAAAAGCCCGCGCCATGGGGGACGCCCTCATCGTCGGCCTCAACTCCGACCGTTCCGTTCGCCGCCTCAAGGGGTCGCGCCGCCCGCTGGTCCCGCAGGGCGACCGGGCCGAGGTGCTGGCCGCGCTGGCCTGCGTGGACGGCGTCGTCCTGTTCGACGACGAGACCCCGGCCAAGCTGATCGCCCGGCTGATCCCGTCGGTCCTCGTCAAGGGGGGGGACTACAGCCGCGACACCGTCGTCGGCGCCGACACCGTGGAGAAAAACGGCGGACAGGTGAAGATCGTCCCGCTGAAAAAGGGGCGCTCGTCGTCGTCGCTCATCGACCTCATCCTCCAACGGTACCAGCCATGAGCAAGCCCGACTACCGGTTCACCCCGGCCGACTTTTCGGCGATCAGGACCTACCCCATCGCCGAGCGGAAATCGGCCGTCGATACGACCATGTTCGTCGATCTGGAAAAATACCGGGCGTCGGGCGCTCTGGCCGATCTCTTCCCCCCGATGCTGAAGGCCAACGATCTCCTCAAAGTGGCCGCCGCCATCAAAGCCGCCAAGGCCGCCGGAAAGCCGGTGCTGCTCGGCATGGGGGCGCACGTCATCAAGGTGGGGCTTGCGCCGATCATTATCGACCTGATGCGCCGTGGCCTCGTGGACGCCGTGGCGCTCAACGGGGCAGGGGGAGTGCACGACCTTGAAATCGCCTTCCACGGCGAGACCAGCGAGAACGTCGCCGTAGAGATCAAGGAAGGGCGTTTCGGCATGGTGGACGAGACCGCCACCCACTTCAACGGCGCCCTTGCCCGCTACCCCGAAGCCGGCATCGGCGAAGCGCTGGGGCGCTACATGCAAGACGAGCGGTTCCCCCACAACGACGTCTCCATCATCGCGCAAGGGGCGGCTCTCTCCGTCCCGGTCACGCTCCACGTCGCCGTCGGCTGCGACATCGTCCACATCCATCCCAGCGTGGACGGCGCCGCCACGGGGCGGGCGACGTTGGCCGACTTCAAACTGTTCACCGGGATCGTCGGTGAACTCGGCGGCGGGGGGGTGTACCTGAACGTCGGTTCGGCGGTGATCCTGCCGGAGGTCTTCATCAAGGCGTTATCCGCCGCCCGGAACCTCGGCGCCGACGCGGCCGGCTTCACCACCGTCAACTTCGACATGATCCAGCACTACCGCCCCGGCGTGAACGTGGTCAACCGCCCCATCCAGGGGGCCGGCGCCGGGTACGCGCTCACCGGACATCACGAGATCATGGTTCCGCTGCTCTATCACCTGCTGACCGGGAGCGAGGGGTGATCCGCCTCTGCTCGCTCGGCTCCGGCTCGTCGGGGAACGCCTCGTTCATCGGCAACGGCGCCGCCGGGTTGCTCCTCGACGCCGGGTTCTCCGGCAAGGAGTTAAAGGCCCGCATGGCCGCCGCCGGGATCGACGCGGGGCAGATCGCAGGCATCGTCCTCTCCCACGAACATACCGACCATTGCAGAGGCGCCGGGATCATGGCCCGGTCGCTCGGCGTTCCGTTGTTCGTCAACGAGCGGACCTGGGGGAAGGTGAAGCATATGGCCGGGAAGGTGGCCGACGTGGTCCATGTGGCCAACGGCGCCGAGATCGAAATCGGCGGACTGGGGGTCACCCCCTTTTCCATTCCCCACGACGCCGCCGACCCGTCGGCCTTCGTCTTCACCGCCGGGGGGACGCGCCTGACCTTCATCACCGACACCGGCTATCCCACCGGGCTCATGGCCCAGAAGATGAAAGAGGCCGACTATCTCGTCCTCGAAGCCAACCACGACCCGGACATGTTGAAAGCGGGCCCCTATCCGTGGGAGCTGAAACAGCGGATCGCCAGCCGCACCGGCCACCTTTCCAACGAAGACTGCCGGTCGCTTCTGGCCGACGCGCTCCACGCGAAGCTGCAGGGGGTGACGTTCGCCCACCTGTCGGAGACCAACAACAATCCCGACCTGGTCCGGCTCATGGGACGCCAGTTGCTCGATGGCTTGCGTGTCCCCTTCGAGGTGGCGACGCAGTCGAAGCCGGGACCTATGATTTGCATTGAATAGGAGAGAGCGATGATACCCCGTTACACCCGCCCTGAAATGGGCGCCCTCTGGACCGAAGAGAACAAGTTCGCCACCTGGCTGAAAGTCGAGCTGGCCGTGTGCGAAGCTTGGGCCGAAGAGGGGGTCATCCCCGCCGAGGCCATGAAGGTGATCCGGGAGAAGGCCGCTTTCGACATCGACCGGATCGACGCCATCGAGGCCGAAGTCCGCCACGATGTCATCGCCTTTCTGACCAGCGTCGCCGAGTTCGTCGGCCCCGACTCCCGGTTCATCCACCTCGGCATGACCAGCTCCGACGTGGTGGACACCGCCCTTGCCTGCCTGCTGAAAGAAGCGGGCCAGCGGATACTGGGCGGGGTCGACACCTTCCTTCTGACCCTCAAGAAAAAAGCTTACGAGCACAAGCTGACCGTCTGCATCGGCCGGTCCCACGGCATCCACGGCGAGCCGACCACCTTCGGCCTGAAAATGGCCCGGTTCTACGACGAGATGGCCCGCGCCAAAGTCCGCTTGACCCGTGCGGTCGAGGGGGTCTCGG
>JADGCD010000242.1:0-1335 GCA_015229165.1 Nitrospinota bacterium
GAGGTGTAGGGTGTTCCCCGGGCCTGCCGCAAACGCTCCGTCACCTCGTCGCTGAGGCTGCGGAACAGCTCCCGCGCCGGGGGCGAAATGGTCGCGGTCATGGGATTCACGGCGGTTTCCGGACCGGGGAGCATCCCCGCCAGGTTGCCTTCCCCGGGTTTGCCTCCATCGGCGATGCGCTTGATGCCCTTCAGGAGGGTTTCCGGCGTTTTCCGCTCGGCCCGGTTTTGGTTCTCCTCCGGGTAATCATCCTCGGTCTGAAGAATGATGAAGCGGGCCAGGGATCCGTCCCCCACGTTGGCCGATTGCAGGGCGTTCCAGAACTGGTTGGGGGTAGTGGTGCCGTAGATGCACAGGCAGGGCTGGTTGATGTCCTTGCGCGGGTTCTTGCCGTCGCGGCCCGCATACTCCGTCCCCAGGAACAGGCTGCCCGCCGCCGTGAACATCTCGGTCATGATGTCCAGAATGTCGGTGATGTGGCGCGGACTGCGGCGGCGGTCGGCGGCGGCGTGGAGGAACATGCCGAACTCGTCCTGCTGGAACAGGATCGCCGGTTGCTGATGAATGGCGTTGAGCAGCCCCGCCCCCGAGGCGATGCGGTGGCCGCCCAGGAATCGCCCCAGCCCGGCTTCCATGAAGAGCTCGTTGATGATCTCCCGGCTGTGGTTCTTGCCCGATCCGCTGTCGGCGATGCCCACCACGTACAGGTTGGTCCGCAGGTTGGTCTCGGTGCGGTAGCGCCGCCCCATGATCGCCCCCAGGGCGCACAGGGCGTTGCCCAGCGCCAGGACCGGCTGGGGCCGGGTGGCGGTGGCCAGCATGTAGACGATCAGCTCCTTCAACACCCCGTCCACATCCAGGGGATCGAAACCGGGATCGGGAAAGGAATGGACCTGCTTCTCCTGCGCCGGTTGCTGCTTTCCGGCCTGATCGATCAGCCGTTGCGCCGGATGGGGGCCAGCCGGACGCGGAATCGACGCCGCCACCTCCCTGGGATGGGATACGCCGGCGTTGATGCCGCTGGCGATGGTGGCCCGGGCCTCCCGTTCGGTGAGTCCCGCCGCCATGGCCGCCGCCATCAGGCGGGATTCGGCGGTCTCCTGGGCCAGTTGTCCGGAGCCGATCAAGGTGCCGAGGGCGAAAGCGGCGGTATTGAGGGTGTCGTTACGGCATCCAGGAGGCGCAGCCGCTACCTTGGCCACCTCGCCCCGCAGGGCGGCGTCAGCATAGGCCTCACCGGCATGGGTGGCCTGGGGCATGGGATGCGCCACAACGGGACGTTTCGGTTGCATCTCCTGGGGCAACAGGGAAAGGGCCTGTTCCAGAAAGAGCCGC
>JADGCD010000242.1:1345-1618 GCA_015229165.1 Nitrospinota bacterium
ACCTCCCGCTCCGATGTCTCCGGCAACTCCTCCAGGACGATCTCCGTCAGGCAGCGCCCCGGCCATTGGTAGGGTTGGCCGGTTTCCGGATGAATGGCGTAGGCCACGAATTGCTGACCCTGGCAGAGCACCTCCAACGGATGCGCCTTGATCCCCTTGAAGGGGGTGGCGGTACGGTAGACCAGCATGCGTTTCGGAGGCCTGCCGATCCGGATGGCCGGCGTCTGTCCCAAGGTCTCGAATGCCAGGGCCTGAATGCGGTCCGAGAGCCCC
>JADGCD010000242.1:1628-2929 GCA_015229165.1 Nitrospinota bacterium
TCGTCGGCGACGTCGATATCCACCCCGACGATGAAACCGCCGGCGATGCCGATGCCGGCATCCGGCCATCCCTTCCACGCCGCCAGCTCGATGTCGGTGGTTCCGCGTTCGCCGTGTTTGGTCCAGCCGGGATAATCCACCCACTGTCCACGCTGGAACCGGCCCGGTTTCTTCTCGCCGGGCATGATGGGCAGGATGGGGTAGCCGTTGGCCAGTAGCCGGTCGCCGTATTCGTGCATGAAATTCCGGACCATGGCCACGACCTCAAAACGGGATGTCATCGGCCTGGAGCCGGGCGAGTTCGTCCAGGTAGCCGGTGACGGTCACCTCGATCAGGGTCAGGTATTGCTCCACCGTGAAGGTGGCCAGATCGGTGGCGGGCAGGCTCTCCAGGTATTCGCCGGCCATGGCGGCCGCATGTTTCAAGGCGGCCTGTTCCTCGGGCGTCGGGTCGATCATGTGACGGTCTCCAGAAATTGGGCGTCCACCACCTCGACGAACCGGTCGGAACGGCGGATGGCGATGCGGTCGGGGGTGCGCAGGTGGTCCACCAGCTTCATGGCTTCGTCGACGCTGGACGGCATGGGCAGTCCCAGAGGCGCGCGGCGGGACCACCAGCGGGCGGCCTGACGTTTGGCCCAACCAGTGTGTTCCAGACAAACCCACTCCTTGTGCCAGTTGAAGCCGCAGAGGTATTCCACCCGCAGGGAGGGCGGCTTGCCCTCTTTTTCGTGGCGGCGGTAGGCGATGTCGTAGACGCGGACCCATTCGGGCCGGTCATCGGACAACACCCGTTCGGTGGTGGCGCTGGAGGCGATGCGCAGTTCCGGAGGCGGAAATTCGTGTCCGCACTCGGTGCAGTGGCGAACGGCGGCATGGTTGATGGTGTTGCACTGGGGACAGGGTTTGACCGGAGCCTCCCCGTCACCCTCCTTCTCCTTGGAGCCCGAGCGCACTTGGTCGATGGGCCCATGCCGGGAGACGTTGCCGGCGAAATCCAGCACCAGGCAGTCCTTCTTGCCGGAATGCAGACGGGTGCCGCGTCCGGCTATCTGCACGTAGAGTCCGGCGGATTTGGTGGGGCGCAGCATGGCGATGAGGTCCACCGCCGGGGCGTTGAACCCGGTCGTCAGAACGTTCATGGCCGCCAACGCCCGGATCTCCCCCCGCTTGAACGCCTGGACGATGGCGTCCCGCTCTGCTTTGGGGGTGTTGCCGAAGATGCACTCGCAGGAATGGCCACGGGCACGGATGGCGTCCCGCACATGCTCGGCGTGGCCGACGCCGGAGCAGAAGACCAG
>JADGCD010000243.1 GCA_015229165.1 Nitrospinota bacterium
GATCCAGAAAAAGATCAAGCAGCGGGTCACCATCGGCAAGGTCCTCATCAAGCTGGGCTACCTCGACGAAGAGACCATCGTCAAGTTCATCTCCCGCCAGATCCAGATCCCGGTCGTCACCATCGAGGAGGAAAAGCCCGACCCGGCCCTCCTGAAGGTCATCCCCTACGAGATGGCCAAGGAGCGGTTCTGCTTCCCCCTCCACACCGACGGGAAGACCTTGCGGGTCGCCATGCTCGACCCGACCAACATGAACGACCTGGAGGCGCTCAACAACCACACCAAGCAGACGGTCAAGGCGTCGGTGGTGACGGAAAAGGAGCTGCTGGCCGCGTTCAAGAAGTACTACAACGCCCCCGACGCCGAGCTGGAGGCGATGGCGGTGGCCGGGGCCACCACCGAAGAGGAAGTCCATGAAGACATCAACATGGACAAGTTCGACGACATCGGCGGCATCATCTCCGAGGCCACCGACGACATGGAGGTGGAGGACACCTCCAAGGAAGACGACGGTGAAGGGCTCTACAACTCCGCCGACGCGGCCATCATCAAGCTGGTCAACGGTATCCTGCTCAAAGCCATCAGCCAGGGGGCGTCGGACATCCACATCGAGCCGTTCGAGAAATCGTTCCAGGTCCGCTACCGCATCGACGGCACCCTGATGCGGGCCATGAACCTGCCGACCACCATCCGGGCGGCGCTGATCTCCCGCTTCAAGATCATGTCCAACCTGAATATCGCCGAGAAGCGCCGGCCCCAGGACGGACGCATCAAGCTGAAACTGGGCAAGGGCAAGGCCATCGACTTTCGCGTCTCGATCCTCCCCACCCTGTTCGGCGAGTCGATCGTCCTGCGCCTTCTGGATCAGAGCAAGCTCCAGATCGACCTGACCAAGCTCGGCTTCACCCCCCGGATGTTGGAGCGGTTCCTCCAGCTCATCGAACGCCCTCAGGGGCTGGTGTTGGTCACCGGCCCCACCGGGTCGGGGAAGACGAACACCCTCTACTCCGGCATCAACATCCTGAACAAGCCGGAGGTCAAGATCCTGACCGCCGAAGATCCGGTCGAGTTCAACTTCGCCGGCATCAACCAGGTCCACGTCCGCCCCGAGGTGGGGCTCACCTTCGCCGCCGCCCTGAAGGCCTTCCTGCGGCAGGATCCGGAAGTCATCCTCGTCGGCGAAATCCGGGATATCGAGACCGCCGAGATCGCGCTGAAGGCCTCCATGACCGGCCACATGGTCTTCTCCACCCTGCACACCAACGACTGCCCCTCCACCATCGGGCGTCTTCTGGACATCGGCATCCCCGGCTACATGATCGCCTCGGCGCTCACCATGGTGCTGGCCCAGCGGCTGCTGAAGAAAATCTGCGCCAACTGCAAGGAAGAGATCAAGGCCGACCCGGCGCTGTTGCTGGAGGCGGGCGTGCAGAAGGAGGAGATCCCGGAGTTTCGCGTCTTCAAGGGAAAAGGATGCACCGTCTGCTCCGGCACCGGCTACAAGGGGCGTCTGGGCGCCTTCGAGATGATGGAGGCCACCCAGAACATCAAGGACGCCATCACCGCCCAGGTCCCCGAGGCGCAACTGCGCAAGATCGCCATCAAGGACGGCTACAAGACCCTGCGGGACGACTGCCTCTTCAAGGTCAACCAGGGGATCACCACCCTTGAGGAGTGCATGTCCAAGACCGTCCTCATCAAGGAAGCGCTCCCGGCCTACCTGCTCAACCCCGACGAGCTGACCTTCGAGGACGGCGACCTGATCATCAAGGAAGGGAACACCGACAAGAACTTCTACCAGCTCATCCAGGGGGCGCTGGTCATCACCAAGGCCGGACGGATCGTCGGCGAGATCAGCCAGCCGGGCGAATACTTCGGCGAGATGTCAGCGCTGCTCAAGCAGCCCCGCACCGCCTCCATCAAGTCGAAGGGGAAGTCGGTGGTCAAGGTCTTCCCGGGGGACAAGCTCAAGCAGACCATCGAAAACTACCCCGACATCGCCTTCAAGATCATCGAGTCGCTCATCAACCGGCTCAACGACGCCAACACCCGCATGGCCATCACCGGGGAGCGGGCGGGACGATGAGCCTCCCGTCATTCTGGCGGGGCGCGGCGGTGGCGGCGGCGCTGGCGCTCGTGGTGGCGCCGACCCGCGCCGCTGGGGAGGACAAAACCCCCCTGACGCTGGCCGAGGCCGTGACCGTGGCGGTGGAGGGAAACTTCGACCTTGCGCTGGCCCGCATCGACCGGGCCGCGACCGACGCCGACACCGACGCCGCCCGGGCCGGGTACGACCCGGCGCTGGGATTGGGCGCAAAGGCCGCCTCCCGGCGCGCCCCCAACACCAGCGCCCTGTCCAGCCAGTCGATCAACACCACCCGCTCCACCGGCGGTGAGGTGTCGCTGGGGGGGCAGGCGGTCACCGGCGCCGACTATAAACTGGCCGCCACCGCCACCCGCAGCGAGAGCGACTCCTCCCTGACCGCGCTCGACCCGCAATACGAGGTCGGCTACTCCCTCTCCGTCACCCAGCCCCTTCTCAAGAACGCCTGGACCACCCCCGCCGGGTGGCGCATCGTCACCGCCCTTCGCCTCTCCGACGCCGCCCGCCACGGGCTGGAGGAGCGGATGGCCGCGGTGGTCACGGCGGTTCACGCCGCCTACTGGGAGTTGGCCTACCGGGACGGGGCGCTAGCCGCCCAGCAGGAAGGGTTGGAGCGGGCCGTCGATTTCCTCCGCCGGGTCGAGGCGCAGGTGGAGGTCGGCTCGCTGGCGCCGATCCAGACCGTGGCGGCCAAGGCCACCGTGGCCGAGGCCGAGCGGCTGCGCATCGAGGCGGCGACCGCCCGGGACCGGGCGCAGGACGCCCTCCTGAAACTGCTCAACCCCCCCGCCGACTCCCCCCTCTGGCAGGGGGCGGCCCCG
>JADGCD010000244.1 GCA_015229165.1 Nitrospinota bacterium
ATTCTCCTCTCCGGCCTCATGGCGGTCGGGTTCTATCCGCTTCTCGGCTGGTGGACCGGATTTACCTTCCTCCGGTACGAGTGATACCATGGGCGCCATGAAAGAGCGCATACGGGACGGGATCAATCAGACCGGGCGGGTGATGGCCGCCATGGCCGCCGACGAGACGTTACTGACCACCATGGAACGGGTGGCCGCCGCCTGCATCGACACGTTCCGCAACGGGGGGAAGCTCCTGCTGGCCGGGAATGGGGGGAGCGCCGCCGACGCCCAGCATATCGCCGCCGAGTTTGTCTGCCGCTTCCGGCTCGACCGCCCCGCTTTGCCTGCCATCGCCCTTACCACCGACACCTCGGCGCTGACCGCCATCGGCAATGACTACGGTTTCGAGCGGCTCTTCGCCCGTCAGGTGGAGGCGTTGGGCGCCACGGGGGATATCTTCATCGGCATCACCACGTCGGGGAAGTCCCCCAACATCCTCGCCGCTCTCGACACCGCCCGAGCGAAGGGGCTCGTCACCGTCGGCCTGACCGGCGTGAACGGGGGCGCCATGGCCGATCATTGCGACCATTTGGTCATGGTTCCTTCATCGGTGACGGCCAACATCCAGGAGGGGCATATCACCCTGGGGCACCTCCTCTGCGGTTTGGTCGAGACGGCCCTCTTTGGCAAGGGCGCCTGACGCCCCCCGTTGCGCTCATCCCTCCGTTCGGCTACCATGGGCCTACCTTTTGTCAACCACCCCTCCGGGCCTTCGGGGCCGGAGCGGCCAATCCCGAGTTTTCCCCCATGCTTGCTGACATTACCGACCTGCTCCGATGCCCCGCCTGCCAGAGCGGACCGCTGACGGCGGAGGCGTTCTCCCGCGACGACACCGGGGAGATCGGCGACGGGGTTCTGGTCTGCGCCGCCTGCCGCGACTGGTATCCGGTGGAGGCGGGGTTGCTGGAGTTCCTCCCCCCGGCGTTGGCCTACGCCGACGACCGTCGCGCCTTCTGGGGGCGGCATACCGATGCACTGACGGGGTTGGGGTTGAATCCTTTCGGCGACGGCGCCGCCGATGCTGACGCCGCCGAAAAAAAGCTTCAGCAGTCCCATTTCGACTGGTACGCCAACAACGAGACCCAGACCTGGGACGCCTACGAGCGGCTCCCCTTCTGGCAGGCGGTCGACGCCATGACCTTCGAGGGGTGGCGCCCCAAGGTGGCCCCCGGCTCCCGGTTCCTGGAAGTCGGTTGCGCGCAGGGGCGCAGTCTCTTCAACTTTATGGACCTCCCCATCACCGCCGTCGGGTTCGACATCTCCAAGTCGATGATCCGCACCGCGCTCGACCGCTACAAAAGCGGCGACTACACGGCCCGGGGAACCTTCTTCGTCGGCGACGCCGGGGCGTTCCCCTTCCGGAACGAGACCTTCGAGTCGGTGATGCTCCACGGTGTCCTGCATCATCTCCCCGACCCGGCGGCCTCCTGCGGCGAAATCGCCCGGCTCCTGAAACCGGGCGGGCGCTATTTCGGCTTCGAGAACAACACCTCGGCGTTACGCGCCCTGTTCGACCTGTTGCAGCGGCTCAATCCCTTGTGGTACGAAGAGGCGGGGGAGCATCCCCTCATCTCCGGCGATGATTTCCGGACGTGGCTGGCGCCCGCCGGACTCGTCATCGAAGAGATGCGGACCAGCGTCTATCTCCCCCCCCACCTGCTGAACATGTTCTCTGCGACCACGGCCCGATCATTCCTCACCGGGACCGACCGGCTGATGGGCGCCCTTCCCTTCATGAAAAACAACGGGGGGCTGATCGTCGTCGAGGCGGTGAAGCCTTCCCCCTCCAACGCATAACGGACGACCATGCAGCTCCCCGCCGACTATTACGACCAGGACGACAGCGACAACGTCTGCTTTCTCTGCGGTAACCCCCGTTACGAACCGCTCTATCACGTCACCCAGTTCGGCCTCGACTACGACTTTATGCGGTGCGCCTGCGGACTGGTGAAGCAGACCCCCATGCCCAACGAGAAGTTCTTCGCCTGGTTCTTCAACTCGGAGGTCTTCTTCGACGCCGAGAAAACCCCCAACAACGAAATCTGGGGCTATCGCGACTACTTCATCGACGAGGATTGCCGCCTTGCCACGTCGAAACGGCGCTACCGCAAGATGGCCGACGTCTTTGAGAAAGGCCCCCGGCTCGACGTCCTGAAGATCGGCCCGGCCACCGGCTCGTTCCTCCATGTGGCTTCCGAAGCGGGGCACCGGGTGGCCGGTTGCGACATGTCAAAACGGTTCATCGCCTTCGCCAAGGAACGGTACAACATCGATATCCGCCACGGCGGCTTCGAGGACGTTGACTACCCGGACGAGAGCTTCGACGTCATCATCATGTTCAGCGTGTTGGAGAACATCTCCCGCCCGGACATCTTCTTCGAGAAGGTCCGCCGGACGCTGCGACCGGGGGGGGCGTTCATCATGAACTTCGTGGACATGGAGAACAACGTCGTCGAAGCGCTCCAGCGGGACAAATACTTCATCTACCGCCCCCCCATCACCTACACCTTCACCCGGACGGTGATGACCAAGGTTCTCAACAAATACGGCTTCGGGGTGGAACGGACACTGCGCGACGTCCGGGTGTCGAACCTCGAAAAGGTGCTGACCCTCGGACGGTGGCAGGGGGCCTACAAACTTGCAAAGGCTCTGGGAGTGGAGCGGGTCTCCTTCCCTCTGTGGTATTACCCGTCGCGGATTGTCATCGCCCGCCGGGACGACACCCTGCTCGCGTGACCAGTTCCGCTCTCCGGCGCGGACTCCTGAAGGGGGGGGCGGTGGTCGCCCTCTTTGCCCTCCTCTTCGCCACCGGCTGGCTTGACCTCTCCGCCCTCTTCATCGCCTTCATCCTTTTGTCGGTCACGAAAGGCTCCTATCCTGC
>JADGCD010000245.1 GCA_015229165.1 Nitrospinota bacterium
CGGTTCCCCGACGATCCCCGGGGCGCCTACTACAAGGGGCGGGTGCTGGGAAAACTGGCCCGCTACGACGAAGCCCAGACGTTGTTCAAAAAGCTGATCGCCGCCCATCCCGACCATGTGCGGGCCTACGAGGCGTTGGGGCTTCTCTATCGGGCGCAGGGGCGGCTCGACGACGCGGTGAAGGTCTACAAGGACTACGTGAAGAAGTTCCCCGACGACGAGGAGATGCGGGCCCGTCTGGCCGAAACCTACGTCATGACCGAATCGTTCGACGACGCCATCGGCGAGTACGAAGATCTGCTCAAGTTCGAGCCCGACGCCGTGGAGACCCGCCTCAAACTGGCGCTGACCTACCTGCGCCAGGCCGAGGCCACCGGCGCCGAAGAGGAGTACCACCGGGCGCTCAAGGAGCTCCAGCTGATCCGGGCCAAGGAGCCGGACAACCGGGAGCCGCTCTTCTATATCGCCTCCATCTTCGAACGGCTGGGGCAGATGGACGAGGCCATCGAGACTTGGAAAGGGACGCTGGTCGAGGGGGACGCGGCCAACCGGGACGTCCACCTGAAGATCGCCGAGCTGTACGAACGGGACGGCCGGACCAACGAGGCGCTGGTCCACACCGGCAAGGCGCTGGCCCAGGCGCCCGACGACCCCGAGATCTCCTATTTCCACGCTCTGTTGCTGGAGCGGGTCGGGAAGTACGAAGAAGGGGTGGCGGCGCTCAACCGGGCCATCGACATCGACCCCCGTTCGGACAAATACTATTTCCACCTCGGCGTCCTGCTGGAGAAGCAGAAGAAATACGACGCCTGCATCGAGGCGATGAAACAGGCGCTGGTCCTCAAGCCGGACCACGCCGACGCCCTCAACTACCTTGGCTACCTGTACGCCGACCGGGGAATCCGGCTTGACGAGGCGGAAAAGCTGTTGTTAAAGGCGCTCACGCTGTCGCCCGACAACGGCTATTTCACCGACTCGCTGGCCTGGGTCTATTACCGGCGGGGGGAATACGAAAAGGGGCTGACCGCCCTGCAGGCCGCCATCCGGACCATCCCCCCCGACCCCACGGTCTTCGAGCATCTGGGGGACATCTACAAGGCGCTGGGACGGAACGCCGAGGCGGTGGAGGCCTACGAAAAATCGCTGGTCGCCGAGCCGGAAGACAAGAGCCCCGTCGATCGGGCCCCGGTGCAAAAGAAACTCGAACAGCTTCGCCGGAGCCAGACGGCGCCGGGCCGGTGAACGCCGGCAGGGTCGCGGAAAGCGCCCCCGTCGCAGGGAAGGTTGCGAGCGGCATCCACCCCGCCGCCCTCGCCCTCCTGCTCGTCGCGCTGGCCGGGTGCGTCACCCCGCTGACCCCCGGCGCCCTCCTCGGACGTCTCTCCGACGCCACCGCAGTCCGCCCCTATCCCTTCACCGCGCTAGGGACCGTCACCTACACCACCCCCGGTAATGGCGGGACCGGAAATGTCGCGCTCGCCGTCGAGGGGGTGAAGTTCCGGCTGGAGGTGACCGATCCGATGGGCGCCACGCGGCTGGCGGTGGCAGGGGACGGGGGGCGGCTCATCCGGCTCGACCCGGCCACCGGCGCGCGCCGCGAGACCCGCCTTGGCCCCGAGGGGACCGTTCCGCTGGGAGAGGGGGGGGCGGCCCTGCCGACCGCGTTGCTGGGAACCGCCGTCACCGCCGCCTTGCCCCCCACCGGCCCGTTGACGGCGGCCTTCCCGAGCGGGCGTCTGGCCTGTTTCGCCTCCATTGAACCGACGCTGACCTTCTGCGTCGGCGACGACGGGCTGGCGGAAGTCTGGTTCCCCGGCGACCGGGAACAGCGGGTCATTCTGACCCTCGGCCCCGAGAGCGACGCCGTCCCGCTCCATCGGCGTTGGGCCAAGATGAGCGACCCGCAGCAGGGGATCAGCGTCGAAATCAGATGGCGCTCCGTCACCGCCAGCCCCCGGCATCCCGCCGGGTTCTTCTCGTTCGACGAAGAAGGGGAGGGGTGAGGGATGTTCCCGTCAGCAGTGACTGTTCCGACAATATGTGCCACAATAAATAAAAGTGGCACAGCGAGGAAGCGATGGCACATAAGCGGAATGCTTTGGAATTGACGATCGGCCCCCAGGGGCGCGTCGTGATTCCGGCCCCTATGCGCAAGGCCATGGGGATCGGAGCGGGAGACGCGCTCGTCGCCCACCTGGAGGAGGACCGGCTTGTGCTCGAAAAGGCCGACGCCGTCAAGCGTCGTCTCAAGGGGCGGTTCTCCGCCGTCGATGCGGGGGTAAGCCTCGCCGGCGAGCTTATCGCCGACCGTCGTGAAGAGTCGGCGCGGGAAAACGCCGGATGACGGTGGTTCTCGACGCTTCGGCCCTGCTCGCCTTCCTGCAGGACGAACCCGGGGGCGAGACCGTGGAGGAGGCGTTGAGCGAATCGTCGATTTCGGCGGTCAACTGGGCGGAAGTGATCCAGAAAGCCGACGCGCACGGCGTCCCCGTCCAGGGGATGCGCGAGGAGCTTGTCTCGTTGGGGCTCGTCATCGAGCCGTTCGACGCGGCGCAGGGGGAAAGCGTCGGCCTTCTCTGGCGGAAGACCGCCCGTTACGGATTGTCGCTGGGAGACCGGGCGTGTCTTGCGCTCGCCCTGGAGCGGGGCCGGGCGGCGCTGACCGCCGACACGGCGTGGAAGAGACTGCGTATCGGCGTCGACATCCGCGTTATCCGGTAACGGGCCTAAAGCGCCAGTCCCAGCGTCAGCGCCACCAGCCCTCCGGCGGATGCGCCGAGGAAGTTGACCCGGTGGTTGCCGAGAAGGCCCTTCCGCTCGTAGAGCGACCCGAGGGCCGAATCGGCCAGCGACCCGGCCACCCCCCCCACAGTGACGGCGAAGAAGCCGGTCATGCCGTAGAATCCCAGCCCCCAACC
>JADGCD010000246.1 GCA_015229165.1 Nitrospinota bacterium
GCTCCTTTACACGATCCTTATACCTCAAACATTGAATTGGGGCAACCGGACGCGAAAACGGGGAGCCCCATACAGGGCTCCCCGCGTCGCACGACGGAATTCGTCGTCAGTCGAACCAGCCGGTCAGGAGCCCGTTGTTCCGGTCCCCCTTCCCCCCCTTGTGGCAGGCCGTGCAGGCCCGGCTGTCGACCTTGTTGTGCCGGTAGCCGTTCCAGGCGTTCCCGGGATCGGCGCTGGTGTGGCACCAGACGCAATCGTAGTTGTCGTAGTGGCGGCTGTGACAACCGGAGGCGTTGCACCCGCCGGTGATGCCGGTGTGGTCCACCCCGGTGGTGTTGGTCCACGAAGGGTAGCTGTGGCACCGGACGCAACCGGTCTGCCGGGCGGCGGTGTGGGTCGACGGCTGGCGCCCGGAGTGGCACGCCTCGCAATTGCCGGTGATCCGGCTGTGTTTGTTCTTGGTCACCGGCTTGAAGGCCGGGTAGGCGTGGCAGTCTTCACACTTGTTCTTGAGCCCGGCGTCCTTGTGCCACGACGGCGCCCGGTTGACATGGCAGGTGTCGCAGCCGGTGGTGATCTGGTCGTGGTAGGCGCTGTGGGCCACCCGGTTCCTGGTGGTGAAACTGTCCGAATAGTGGCAACTGTTGCAGTAGCGTCCGATCTTGTGGTCGGCGTGTTTCAGGAGGGTGGTGGCGTCGTACCGGGCCTGATGACAGGCGGCGCAGATGGCCTGCCGCTCGGCCGTAGCGGCGGCGCTGGCGACGGCGCCGTCGGCGGCGCGACCGGTAAGGGGGAGGGTGTGGCAACTGTCGCACCCAAGGGCCTGGTGCTTTCCCGTCAGATAGGTCGGGTGGTCGGCGGCGAAGTTCGGGGTGGTCCCGATGCCGGAGAGATCCTTGGCGCCGCTCTCTCCCCCGCCCCCGCCGCTTGCGTCATTGGCGCCCGGTCCGCCGCAGGCGGCCAACACCATTCCCAGAACCAGCGCCGTCAAGGTCTTGTACATCCCCGTCCCCCTCTTCGTGTCAAAAAAGGGGGGAGCTTCGTGCAAAGCTCCCCCGCTGTCGTCCCTCGATCCGTCAGTTCAGCCAGGTCAGGTTGACCCCTCCGTTCAGGTCGCCCTTCCCGCCGCCGCCATCGCCGGTACCGTTCTTGTGGCAGGCGACGCAGGAGCGGCTGTTCCCCTTCTTGTGAGCCCAGCCGCCGAAGCTGGAGCCGGGGCGGGCGCCGGTGTGGCACCAGATGCAATCGTAGCCGCCGTAGTGTCGGCTATGGCAGCCCGACTTGTTGCAACCGCTGTTGATGCCGTCATGGTTGAAGCCGCTGTTCTTCGACCAGTCGGGATAGCTGTGGCACTTCTCGCACCCCGACTTGCGGGTGGAGCCGTGGCTGGCCGGCTGGCGGCCGCTGTGGCAGGAGGCGCAGGAGCCGGTGATCCGGCTGTGCTTCATGCTCACCTGCTTGAAGGAGGGGTAAGCGTGGCAGTCCTCGCACGCCCCGCCAAGACCGGCCTTGTCGTGCCAGCCGGGGGCCCGTCCGGAATGGCAGCTCTCGCAGCTCCCCTTGATGTACTGGTGGTACTGGTCGTGTCCGGCCCGGTTGTGGCTCTTGAACGAGTCGGAGTAGTGGCAGCTGTTGCAGTAGGTGCCGATGCCGTATTGCTGGTGGTTGAGAGCGCTGGTGGCGTTGTACTGCCCCTGATGGCACTGGACGCAGACCTGGGTCCGGTCGGCGGTGGCCGCCGCGGAGGCCTGCGCCCCTTCGGCGCTCCGGGCGGCCAGGGGGACGGCGTGACAGGTGTCGCCGCAGGTGAAGTTCTTGTGGGAGCCGACCAGATAGCTGGCGTGGTCGGTGGCGTAGTTGGGGGTCGTGCCGATATTGGAGAGGGTACCGCTCCCTCCACCGCCGCCGCTCCCTCCGCCGCCGCCGCCGTTCCCGCCGCCGTCACCGGTGTTCGATTCGCTGGTTCCGCAGGCGGCCACCGCCAGCAGAAGAGCCGCCGCGATCCCCGTCCGTCCCCACTTCCCGATGTTCATAACACTACCCTGATGATGATCGTCATGCCCCCCCGTCGCCGGGGGGTGTTCGTTGTCGCGCTTCAGTTGAGCCAGTTCAGGAGCGCGGCGGCCCGGTCGTCGTCCCCTTTGCCGTCGTCGTCATCGCCCTTGCCGTCGGCGTGGCAGGCGATGCAGGCCCGGTTGTCGGTCCGGTTGTGGGACCAGCCGCCGAAGCTGACGCCGGGATTGGCGCCGGTGTGGCACCAGACGCAGTCGTACCCGGCGTAATGCTTGCTGTGGCAACCGGAGTTGTTGCAACCGCTGGTGACGCCGCTGTGGCTGAAACCTGTGGCGTTGGCCCACGACGGGTAGCTGTGGCAGGAGGCGCAGCCGGAATTGCGGCCGCTGCTCTTGTGGCTGGCCGGCTGGCGGCCGCTGTGGCAGGTTTCGCAGCTGCCGGATACGTAGCTGTGCCACTTGGAGGGGGAGACGCGGTTCTTGGTCCGGAAACTGTCGGAGTAGTGGCAGCTGTTGCAGTAGGTCCCGATGCCGTGCTGCTGATGGTTCAGAATGCTGGTGGCGTTGTACTGCCCCTGATGGCAGGTGGCGCAGATCCGGGTCCGCTCGGTGGTGGCGGCGACGGACGCCTGCTCCCCTTCGGCGGTCCGGCCGGTCAGGGGAAGGGAGTGGCAGGTTTCGCAGGTGAAGTTCTTGTGGTTCCCCACCTGATAGCTCGGGTGATCGGCGCTGTAGCTGGGGGTCGTGCCGATATTGGAGAGGTTGCCGTTGGAGCGCTTCATGACCGATCCCCCTGCCCCCGTCGACGCCCGTCGTCCGTCCGGTGGCTCCCTCCCTCTCCGGTTCGGTCTGGCGGTGTTCGGCCTTTACGTCTTCTACGAATTCATCATCGA
>JADGCD010000024.1 GCA_015229165.1 Nitrospinota bacterium
GGCCAGCATCGGGATCAGCGGCGTCACCTGCTCCACCGTGGCGGACAGTCCGAGGGTCGCCATATGCCCCACCACCAGCGGCGCCAGCGTGGCCGGGTCGGCGGCGCGCAGGTACTCGCCGTTGAGCCAGGCCATTTTCTCCTCGTCGAACCGGGCGGCGGAGCGGGAGACCGACTCGAAATTGAAAAGCTGTTTCATCTCGGCCACCGGGATCATCTCCCGGTCGCCGTGGGACCAGCCGAGCCGGGCCATATAGTTGACGAAGGCTTCCGGCAGGATTCCCTTGTCCCGGTATTCGAGGACCGAAAGCGCGCCGTGCCGCTTGGAGAGCCGCTTGCCGTCATTCCCAAGGATCATGGAGACGTGGGCGAAGAGGGGAACCGGCAGTCCCAGCGCATGATAGATGGCCACCTGCCGGGGGGTGTTGGGGATATGGTCGTCCCCCCGGATGACGTGGGTGATCTTCATCTCGGCGTCGTCCACCACCACGACGAAGTTGTAGGTCGGCACGCCGTCGGAGCGGGCGATGATCATGTCGTCCAGCTCTTCATAGGCGAAGGTCACTTCGCCCCGCAGCAGGTCGGTGAAGGAGACGGTCCCTTCGAGCGGGGTGGCGAACCGGACCACGAATGGCTGGCCGCCGTCGGCGGGAATGTTTTTTTCGCGGCAGGTCAGATCGTATTTCGGCTTGCGCCCCTCGGCCATGGCCGCTTCCCGCTTGGCGTCCAGCTCTTCCTTGGAACAGACGCAACGGTAGGCCTTTCCCGCCGCAATGAGCCGGTCGACGTAGGTCCGGTAGAGGTCGAACCGGTCGGTCTGGCGGTAGGGCCCCTCGTCGTAGTCGAGGCCGAGCCAATCCATCGCTTCGAGGATCTGTTCGATCGACTCGTCGGTGGAGCGGTCGCGGTCGGTGTCTTCGATGCGGAGGATGAAGGTTCCCCCGTGGCGGCGGGCGTAGAGCCAGCTGAAAATCGCCGTCCGGGCGCCGCCGATGTGGAGGTAGCCGGTGGGCGACGGAGCGAAGCGTGTGCGAACGGTCATGGTCACTTTCTACTCGGTGAATAAGCGCCAGAAACGCGCCCTGCGGCGCCGAACGGTCATGTCAGGCGAGATCCCGCTTGAGGGCCAGCTCCTTGAGCTGTTTCTTGTCCACCTCACCCGGCGCGTCGGTCAGAAGGCAGGTGGCCTTCTGCGTTTTCGGGAAGGCGATGACGTCCCGGATGGAGTCGCAACCGGTCAGGATGGCGGTGAGCCGGTCGAGGCCGAAAGCGATGCCGCCGTGGGGGGGGGCGCCGAACTTGAGGGCGTCGAGCAGGAACCCGAACTTTACCTTCGCTTCTTCCGCCCCGATGCCAAGCGCCGCGAACATCTGTTCCTGAATGTCTTCACGATGGATGCGGATCGACCCGCCGCCGATCTCGACCCCGTTGAGGGCCAGGTCGTAGGCGCGGGCCCGGACGGCGCCCGGATCGGCGCCCAGCAA
The DNA here is from genome assembly GCA_015229165.1 of Nitrospinota bacterium. Lineage (GTDB taxonomy): Bacteria > Nitrospinota_A > UBA7883 > UBA7883 > JADGGD01 > JADGCD01. Next base: position 1,484 of record JADGCD010000024.1, read on the forward strand.
CGCCATGTCCTCATCCTTCGGCGAGGTGAAGGGATGGTGCATGGCGCCAAACCGTTTCGCCTCCGGGTCCCATTCGAGCAGCGGAAAGTCGGTGATCCAGACGAAGGCGTAGTCGCCCGGTTTGACGAAGCCAAGCTTCTTCCCGAGCGAAACGCGAAGGGCTCCCAGCACGTCGAAACCGACCTTGGCGGCGTCGGCGACGAAGATCATCAGGTCACCCGGCTTGGCGTTCAACCGGTCGCGGATGGCGGCCAGCGTTTCCGGCTGGAAGAACTTCACGATGGGGGAGACGAACTCCCCTTCGTCGTTGATCCGAATCCACGCAAGCCCCTTGGCGCCCAGCCGGATGGCCTCGGCGGTCAGGTCGTCCACGTCTTTGCGGGAGAATGCGTTCCCCCCGGTGACCGGCATGCCGCGCACCGCCCCGTCGTTGGCCAGGGCGTCTTTCATCACCTTGAACTCGCAGGCGCCCGCCAGATCGGAGACGTTGGCCAGCTCCATGCCGAAGCGGAGGTCGGGCTTGTCGGAGCCGTACCGCTCCATGGCGTCCTTGTAGGGGAGGGTGGCGAAAGGGATGGCGACGTCGACGCCGACGGTGGCCGCGAAGATGGTCTTGATGAGCCCTTCGCACAGGGTGCGGATGTCCTCCTCGGAGACGAAGGACATTTCGATATCGATCTGGGTGAACTCCGGCTGCCGGTCTGCCCGCAGGTCTTCGTCGCGGAAGCACTTGGTGATCTGGTAGTAGCGGTCGGCGCCGGCCACCATCAGAAGCTGCTTGAAGAGCTGCGGCGACTGGGGAAGTGCGTAGAAGGAGCCGGGGTTGACCCGTGACGGCACCAGATAGTCCCGCGCCCCCTCGGGGGTCGACTTGGTGAGCATGGGGGTCTCTATGTCGAGGAACCCGAGGTCGTTGAGATACCGGCGGGTGGCGGCGGCGGCCTTGTGGCGGAGGATGAGGTTTTCCAGCAGCGGGCCGCGTCGCATTTCGAGGTAGCGGTACTTGAGCTTCATCGCCTCCGAGGGGGGCTCGTCGGCTTCGAGGACGAAAGGGGGCGTCTGGGAGGAGGCGAGAATCCGGGCAGTCCGGGCGTAGATTTCGACGGCGCCGGTGGCGAGCCGCGGGTTGACGGTTCCCTCGGGGCGGCGGGTCACTTCGCCGGTGATCTGTAGGACGAACTCGGAGCGGATGGTGTGCGCCAACTCGTGGGCCGCCTCGTCGATCTGCGGATTGAGCGCCACCTGGGTGACGCCGTACCGGTCGCGCAGGTCGATGAAGACCAGCCCGCCGTGGTCGCGGCGGCGGTGGACCCATCCGACGAGGGTGACGGTCTGCCCCACATGGTCGGCGGAAAGCTGTCCGCAGGTGTGGGTTCGGTAGGCGGTGGTAACGGCAGGGTCGGTGGCCATGGTCTTCCTTTATTGTCGCAAACAAAGGGCGAATTATACCACGGCGGGGGGCTGGTCCTGAGGAGCGCCCGGCAACCGCAAGGCAAACAGGGCGCCTCCGGCGGCGGGGGTCTCGACGGTCAACGCGCCGCCGTGGCTTTCGACGATTTTGTGGGAGGTGGCCAGCCCCAGACCGGTCCCCCCCGGTTTGGTGGTGAAGAAGGGGTCGAAAATACGGATGCGGTTCTCCGGGGCGATGCCGGGGCCGTTGTCGCCGATGACCACTTCCACGTCGCCCCCCTCCAGCCGTCGGGCGGTGACGGACAGGACGCCCCGGTGATCCATCGCCTCCAAGGCGTTGCGGCAAAGGTTCCAGAGAACCTGGCGGATCTGCTCCTGATCGACCGGAACGGTCAGGCCCGGGGGGAGCGCCTCGACGATTTCGACCTCGTCCATGGCCTCTCCCGATGATCGGAGCAACAGCAGGGTGTCTTCGGTCAGGCGGGAGAGGTCGGTCGGGGTCTTGTGCAGGCGCACCGGCCCGGCGTAGTCGAGAAACTGGGTGACGATCCGGTTGAGCCGTTCGATCTCCCGGTGGATGATGTTCATGAGCCGCTTTCCGGCGTCATCCAGATGGGGCTCCACGTCGCCGCCGATCATCTGTATCGCGCCGGAGAGGGACGCCAGCGGATTGCGGATTTCGTGTGCCACGCCGGCGGCCACCCGCCCGATGGCGGCCAGCCGGTGGGCGGAGGCCATCTGCCGCTCCATGTCCTTGATCATCGTCACGTCCTGGATGACGGCGATGATCCCCTGCGGCTCCCCATCCACGTCGAACACCGACACGTTCATGTTCAGTTCGGTTTCGGCTCCCCCCGGTTGGGGATAGCGCCACGAGAACTGGTCGCCGGACGCCTTTTCCGTCTCGGCGCGGCGGCAGAAAGCGCGCAAGGGGGGGAGGTGGAGCAGGCGGTCCACCGGGATTCGCTTCATCTGGTCGTCGTCGTATCCGAGGATCCGCCGGGCCGCCGGATTGTCGGAAAGGAGCTGTCCGTCGAAATCGAAAGCCAGAAAGCCGGAGGCCATGGTCCGCAGCACGTTCTCGTTGAACGCCTGCAGCATGGTGAAGTCCTGGCTGGCCCGGGTCAGTTTGGCGTCGGAGGCCCGCAGCAGGTCCCCCAGATAGCTGGAGAGATAGGCGACGATGAAGTTGAGCGCCGTGTTGATGAGGGCCTTCATCTGGACGTAGCCGATGTTTTTCGGCTCGATGGCGGGGGTGAAGGCGTAGTAGGGGGCGATCAGGCCGAAGCTTTCCAGCCCCAACAGGGCGCTGTAGGCGACGCTGGAGATGAAGGCCATGAAGAAGATGGCCGCCTTGGACAGGAGAATGGCGGCGGCGATGATGACGAGCAGATAGAGAAACGAAAAGGGGCTGTTGAGTCCGCCGGTGAAGTGGACGACGCCGCTGACCAGGAAGACGTCGAGCAGCAGCTGGAGGAAGACGAACTCCCGCAGGCGGCGGATGAAGGGGAGCGCCACGGCGTAGAGGATCGAAACGCCGTAGGCGATCGCCACCGGAATGAGGCCGTAGAGGGGATGCCCCTTCTCGACGTAGAAAACCTGGTAGTAGACCACCACCCCCATGAAGAACGAGACCACCGCCAGCCGCCCGGCCAACAGGGTTCGGACGCGGCGGGCCAGGGGGGCGTCGGTGATGGTCACGCGGTCGGTCATGTTCCCTCAAGGGAAAGGGCCGACGCCGCAGAAGCGACGTCGGCCCGGATGGACGGGACGGACGGGCTCAGCCCATGGCCTCGCCGAGTTTGAAGATCGGCATGTACATGGCCACGACGACGAAGCCGACCACGACGCCGAGGAAGACCATCAGCAACGGCTCCAGCATGGAGGTGAGTCCGGCGACGGCGGTATCGACCTCCTCGTCGTAGAAGTCGGCGATCTTGTTCATCATGCTGTCCAGGGCGCCGGTCTGCTCTCCGACCTCGATCATCTGTACGACCATGGAGGGAAAGACTCCCTGTTCGCGCAGCGGGTCGGCCAGCCCTTTGCCCTGTTTGATGTCGTCGATGACCCCCAGCACCGCCAGTTCGATGACCTTCTGTCCGGCGGTCCGGGCGGTGATGTTCAAGCCTTCGATGATCGGCACGCCCGACGATATCAGGGTTCCCATGGTCCGGGTGAACTTGGCCACGGCGACTTTCTGGATCAGGGGGCCGAACACGGGCGCCCGAATGAAGATCCGGTCGAAGAAGATCTGTCCCTTCTCGGTCCTGCGTATGTAGACGAAGGTGGCGAAGAGGGCTGCGGGCATGACGAAGACGATGTACCACTTCTCGATGATGAAGTTGGAGAGCATCAGGACGATCTGGGTGGGGAGCGGCAGCTCCTTGCCGAAGTCGGCGAACATCTTGCCGAACATCGGGATGACGAACACCAGCAGGAACACGACGACGACGACCGCCACGGTGACGATGATGGCCGGATAGATAAGGGCCGACTTGACCTTGGCTTTCAGGGCCATGGCCTTTTCCATGTAGGTGGCCAGCCGGAGCAGGATCTTGTCCAGGATACCGCCGACTTCGCCCGCCTCGATCATGTTGGTGTAAAGGTCGTCCCAGACCATCGGATGGCGCCGCAGGGCGTCGGCGAAAGTCTCGCCGGTTTCGACCTTCAGGCGGACGTCATTGATCATCTTGCCGAAGGACTTGTTCTCCACCGAGTTGCCGAGGATCGAGAGGCACTGCACCAGCGGCAGGCCGGCGCCGATCATGGTGGCGAACTGGCGGGTGAAGATGACCACGTCTTTCTGGGTCGGCCCCGATTCGAAGAGGGTCAGCTCCTTGCCGGCCTGTTTGATCGACTTGAACTTGATGTGCTGCCGGTTGAGGATCGTCTTGGCCTGGTCGATGGTCTCGGCCTCGATCTCGCCGGTCTGCGAGCCCATCTTGGTGTCGAACGTATACTTGAAGAGAGGCATATGTTTGGTTCCTCGTTATCGGTCGCGCCGATGGCAGGGGGCGGTCACCAGGCTTCCAGCTCCTTGCCGGATTCCACCATCATTTTCTTGAAGACGGCGTAGAAGGCGTCGTTTTCCTTCATGGCCTTGCGAAGGATCAGCTCGAAGTTGGAGAAGTCGTCGACATTCATGACCATGTTGACGCTGTTCAGAAACGCGGTCATGTTGTCGAGGGTCTTGAAGTTCCTGCCGAGCAGCACGACGAACATCTTGCGCCGCTGTTCCATGATCATCGGGGCGATGTGGGCCAGCAGAGGGTTGGAGGCGAGATCGCCGCCGCCGAACTTCTCGTTGATGACCACGAGGCTGTAGAAGTTGAACTTCATCTTCCGCTGGGCTTCCTCTGCGCTCTTGACGGTGGTCACGGCGTAGCCGAGTTTGCGCAGCACCGGGGTGATCCGGTCGATCTCCTCCGGGTCGGCCACCAGCGCCCGCAGGGTGGCTTCGCCCAGGATGTCCATCTCCGACTCGACCGAGTCGAGCATCTTGGCAAGGTCGGCCGCCGTGGTCGGGGCGCCGCCCGGAATCTGGATGTTTTGCGTTTCATCCAGCGGCGAGCCGTGGGGGGTAGTCTCCGGCACGCCGGGAATGTGGGGGACGTTGTCGTCTCCCGTGCGGGTCACGGTGATCTTTTCCTTGCACGACGGGCAGGGGAAGGTGACCGGCTTTCCCTCGGGCAGTTTTTCGTCCGGGACGTTGATGACTTTCTGGCACGTGTTGCAGGTGACTTTCATCGGCTCTTTCCCTTAGCGGCGTTTCTTTTTGAAGCCGCCGGTGGCCTGGTCGTATTCCTCGTCCAGCTCCAGTCCGTCGATGTCGGTGGTCTTCTCCCCCCGTTTGGACTTGATCTGGTCGACCCCCCGCTGAACCACCGGTTTCCTCGTGGCGTAGGCGACGGCCGTCTCTTCGGTGATCAGCCCCTGCTCGTAGAGTTCGAGGATGGAGTGGTCGAACGTGCGCCAGCCGAAGGGGATGGCGTCGGTGATGATCTCGTAGAAGGTCTTCCCTTCGGATTCGCCGTTCAGGATCGAGTCCTTGGTGCGCAGGTTGTTTCCCATGATTTCGAAGGCGGCCACCCGCCCGCCCCCTTTCCGGGGGAGCAGGCGTTGGGAGACGATCCAGCGCAGCGCCTCGGCCAGACGGATGCGGATCAGCTTCTCCTCTTCCAGGTCGAACATGCCGACGACGCGGTTGATGGTCTGGCCGGCGTCGACGGTGTGCAGTGTCGACATGACCAGGTGGCCCGTTTCCGACGCGGTGATGCCGATTTCGACGGTCTCGCGGTCGCGGCTTTCGCCGACGAGGATGACTTTGGGCGCCTGCCGCAGCGCGGCCCGCAGACCGTTGGCGAACGAGTCGAAATCTTTCCCCAACTCCCGTTGGTTGAAGGTCGACTTCTTGTGGGGATGCATGTATTCGACCGGGTCTTCGAGGGTGACCACGTGGACCGACTTGGTCTGGTTGATGATGTCCAGCATGGCGGCCAGCGAGGTGGTTTTACCCGACCCGGTGGCGCCGGTCACCAGCACCAGACCGTTTTTCTCCTCGGAGATTTTGCGGAAAATCTCCGGCAACTTGAGCCCTTCCATGGTCGGGATGGTGGTCTCCAGCTTTCGCAGGACCAGCGAGTAGGTGTTTCGTTGGGAGAAGACGTTCACGCGGAACCGGGCCCGGTCGCGGACGAAGTAGGAGGTGTCGGCGGAGCCGTGTTCGACGAGATTCTTGACGAGGCGCCCGTCTTTGCCGAGGATGTTGAGGGCGAGGATTTCGGTCTGGAAGGGAGTCAGCTTGTAAAGGGGCGGTTCGAGAGGGACGTCCACCAGAACGCCCGACGACTCGACCTGCAACGGTTTCCCCACAGTCAGGTTAAGGTCGGAAACATTTCCGCGCGCGTCGAGCATCCGCTCGAGGATGTAATCGAGTTCGGCCTGTCGCATCGCTATCCTTTGTGAAGCGTTCCGGCGCTCCCGGCGCGCCCCCCCGATTGTAATGCCGGACTTCCGCCGGGCGGCAGGACATTTGCCCGGTGAACCCCCTTCGTAAATAGCAGGATTATTATATCTTACCCGCACCCGAGGGCAAGGGGGCGCCCGTTTTGATGAAAAGTTTCGAAAGCCGCAACTCCTGGTCGTGATAGTTGGAGCCGATGGCGGCGCCGTAATGGATGAGGGGCGCCGAAGTCATGGCTTCGTATTTCATTTTGAAAAGAATCTGACCGTCTTCGATGATGAACGGCACGTCGTGCGGGCGGACTTCCAGCACCGCCTTGGTCCCCCGGATTTCGCCGTGGGCGCCGTGGCCGAAGCCGGGGTCGAAAAATCCGGCGTAATGGGTGCGCAGCTCGCCGGTTCCGGCGTCGAACTCCACCATTTCGGAGGCGTATTCCAGCGGAATCCGGATCCGCTCTTTGGAGGCGAAGATGTAGAACTCCTCGGGTTCCAGAATCAGGCGCCCCCGGCGGGGTGGGTGGAGCGCCTCCCAGTAGTCCTCGGCCCGGTAGGCGCCGATCCGGTCGAGGTCGAGCGCCTTGCTGTTCTTTTTCGTCTTGTAGCCGATGACCGTGTCGTCGTCGCCGCCGAGGTTGACCCCCATCAACAGGCCGTCGGCCCCCAGATGCCGGTCGGGGGCGCCGATGAAGCGTCCCTCACCGTCGCAGAGAAGCTCCCGCTGGTTATAGAGATCCTGCAACTCCTGCCCCTGCGCGAACTCCAACCGCGACATGATCTCCAGCTCCCGGATCGACGCGCTCATCCCCCCGTCGGTCATGTCGTAAAAGCGGAGCTGATTGAGCCGCTGGCCGGTGCGGACCTTCACGGTGAAGGAGCGCGGGACCACCTCCATGAAGAGCCCGCCCCGGTAGCCGGGGACGATCTCCTCGAACCGGGCGCAATGGTCGGTGATGACCCGGGTGAAGATGTCGAGACGCCCGGTGGAGCTTTTGGGGTTGGCCTTGGCCCGGACGTGGGCCGGGAGCGCAAGTCGTTCGTTAAGCGGTATCAAATAAACGGCGCCCCGTTCGAGAATGGCGCCCTGAGTCAGGTCAACCTCGTACATCGACAGCTCTTCCACCCTCTGGGCGACGGTGTCCGCCTGGGGGAGGAAGCTGGCCTGAAGCCGATAGGCCTTCGTCCCCAACGACAGGTCGATGGAAGCCGGTTGCACCTGTCCGGCGAGGTCGATCCCCTCGCGGTCGGCGTACACGGCCCCGTCGCGGATCAACTGGTGGATCCGTTGCGAGGGGAAGACCCCCATGGAGCGTATGGCGGGGCTGGTCATCGGGATATCGGGACGCGCGGATGATGTTTGACTCGGTTCGCCCGATACTATATCATCGTCCATTCTATTTTGAAACCTGTGAAGTAACGGTAATCAGGCGGTTTTCTCATGAAAATGTCCGGCGCCCGTATCCTGGTGGAGTCGCTCAAGAAATTGGGCGTCGACCAGATATTCGGCTATCCGGGAGGGGTCGTCCTTCCCATCTATGACGAACTGTTCAAGGCGCCCGAGCTGCGCCATTACCTCGTCCGCCACGAGCAGGGGGGAGTACATGCCGCCGATGGGTTCGCCCGGGCCACCGGTCGGGTGGGGGTGGCGCTGGTCACCTCCGGCCCCGGCGCCACCAACGCCGTCACCGGCATCGCCACCGCCTACATGGACTCGATCCCGCTGGTGGTCTTCACCGGACAGGTGCCGACGGCGCTCATCGGCAACGACGCTTTCCAGGAAGCCGACATCATCGGCATCACCCGCCCCTGCGTGAAGCATAGCTATCTCGTGCGGGACGTGAGAGAGCTGGCCCAGACCATCGCGGAGGCCTTCTATATAGCCTCCACCGGCAAGCCGGGCCCGGTGCTGGTCGATCTGCCGAAGGACGTGGTGACCGAGGAGACCGAGTTCGTCTGGCCCGAAGCGGTGAGCCTGCGCTCCTACAATCCGAACGTCGTCGCCCACGTCAAGCAGATCGAACGGTTGGCCGACGCGCTGGAGAAAGCCAAACGGCCGGTGATCTATGTCGGCGGCGGGATGATCGCCGCCAACGGTTCGGCGGAGCTGAAAAAGCTGGCCGAACTGACCAAGGCCCCGGTGACGGAGACGCTTATGGGGCTCGGCTCGCTGCCGACCGACCATCCCCTCAACTTGGGCATGCTCGGGATGCACGGGACCTACCGGGCCAACATGGCCATGTCCCACGCCGATCTGGTGATCGCGCTGGGCGCCCGGTTCGACGACCGGGTGACCGGCAAACTGGACGAGTTCGCCGTCCACGCCACCATCGCCCATGTGGACATTGACCCGACGGCGATCTCGAAGAACGTCAAGTGCCACATCCCGGTGGTGGGAGACCTGAAGGACGCCCTTGTCAAACTCAACGCCGACCTGAAAAAGCGGAAGGTCGACTGGAAAGGGAACCGGGCCGACTGGACCGCACAGATCGCCGAGTGGCACGCCGCCAACGCGCTGGCCTATGCGAAGAAGAAAAACGTCATCAAGCCGCAGTTCGTGCTGGAGACGATCAACGAAATCACCAAGGGGGACGCCATCTACTGCACCGAGGTGGGGCAGAACCAGATGTGGGCCGCCCAGTTCCTGAAGCTCAACGGCCCCCGGACGTTTTTGACTTCCGGCGGTCTGGGCACCATGGGGTACGGTTTTCCGGCGGCCATCGGCGCACAGGCGGCATTCCCCGCGAAGCGGGTTTTTGATATCGCCGGCGACGCTTCAATCCAGATGAACATCCAGGAGCTGGGCACCGCCATGCAGTACCGGCTCCCGGTCATCATCGTGATCCTGAACAACGGGTTTCTCGGCATGGTCCGGCAGTGGCAGCAGCTCTTCTACGGGAAGCGTTACGCCTACTCCTGCACCGAGTTCCAGCCCGACTTCGTGAAACTGGCCGAAGCCTACGGCGCTTTCGGTGTGCGGGTCACCAAGCCGGACGAGGTGAAAGGGGCCATCGAAAAGGCGTTGGCCTCGGGACGTCCGGCCATCGTCGACTGCGTGGTCGACCGGGAGGAGAACGTCTACCCGATGGTGCCCGCCGGGGCCCCCATCACCAAGATGCTGCTGGCATAGGGGAGGGGAGCATGGCCGCAAAACACCGTCACACCATCTCGGTCCTCGTCGAGAACAAATTCGGCGTTCTCTCGCGTATCGCCGGGCTTTTTTCGGGGCGGGGCTTCAACATCGAGTCGCTCTCGGTGGCGCCGACGCTGGACGCCACCACCTCCCGGATGACCATCATCACCGTCGGGGACGACAAGATCGTCGAACAGATCACCAAGCAGCTCAACAAGCTGATCGACGTGATCAAGGTCATCGACTTCACCGGTGACGACCACGACCATGTGGAGCGGGAGATCGTCCTCGTCAAGATCAACGCCGAACCCTCCAACCGCGCCGAAATCCTGCGCATGGTGGAGATATTCCGGGGGAAGGTGGTCGATGTCTCCCCCAAGACCTATATGATAGAAGTGACCGGCGCCGAGGGGAAGCTCAACGCCTTCGTCGAGATGATCCGCCCGCTGGGGATTCTCGAAGTGGCCCGGTCGGGCAAAGTGGCCATGTCGCGGGGCAAGAAAAGCCTCACCTGACCGGCCCCCATACCGCAAACACAGGAACCCGAACAGACGTTCCGCATTCATTACCGCACGCACAGGAGACGAGCAAACCAGATGGCCACGATCTACTACGACAAGGACGCCGACCTGAAACATCTCGACGGAAAGACCGTCGCCGTCATCGGATTCGGCAGCCAGGGGCACGCCCATTCCCTCAACATGCGCGATTCCGGCGTCAGCGTCGTCATCGGTCTTCGCGACGGCTCCAAGTTCAAGGCCCACGCCGAGAAGGAAGGGCTGAAGGTCCTCTCCGTGGCCGACGCCGCCCGCGCCGCCGACGTCATCATGCTGCTGGCGCCCGACACCAGCCAGGCCCAGATCTTCCGCGACGAAGTGCTGCCGAACCTCAAGCCCGGCAACGCCGTCGCCTTCGCCCACGGCTTCAACATCCACTACAACCAGATCGTTCCCCCCGCCAACATCGACGTATTCATGGTGGCGCCCAAGGGGCCGGGCCATCTGGTTCGCCGCCAGTACCAACAGGGGGGGGGCGTTCCCGGCCTTATCGCCGTCCACCAGGACGGCTCCGGCAACGCCAAGAACGTCGCCATGGCCTACGCCAAGGCGGTCGGCTGCACCCGGGGGGGGCTTATCGAGACCACCTTCCAGGAAGAGACCGAGACCGACCTCTTCGGCGAGCAGGCGGTGCTGTGCGGCGGCGTCTCCGAGCTGATCCGGGCCGGGTTTGACACGCTGGTGGAAGCCGGGTACCAGCCGGAGGTCGCCTACTTCGAGTGCCTCCACGAGATGAAGCTGATCGTCGACCTGATCTTCGAGGGGGGCATCGCCAACATGCGCTACTCCATCTCCGACACCGCCAAGTACGGCGACATCACCCGGGGGCGCCGGGTCGTCACCGACGAGACCCGCGACGCCATGGCAGAAATCCTGGGCGAAATCCAGAACGGCGAGTTCGCCCGCGAATGGATTCTGGAGACCCAGGCCAACCGCCCGGTCTACAACGCCGTCCTCCGGCAGGACGCCCAGCACGAGATCGAGGAAGTCGGCGCGAAACTGCGGGCCATGATGCCGTGGATTGGCAAGAAGATCGAGGACTGAGGATGACCGTCACGTCACCCGTGCAGAAGGGCAGGGAGTAGGGCATGCGCTTTCCCTTCGCCCCCGACACGTTGCTGTTCGCCCCGGCCCTGATCCTTGCGACCCTCCTGTTCCTGGCGCTCGGCTGGAACCAAGGGGCGCTGCTCCTCATCGGGCTGACCGGCTTTGTCCTCTATTTCTTCCGCGATCCCGAGCGGATCGCCCCCCCGGGAGACGACCTCGTCGTCGCCCCCGCGGACGGGAAAGTCGTCCTCATCGACCGGGCCTACGCCTCCCCCGACCACCCGGAAGGGGCGGTCTGCGTCTCGATCTTCCTGTCGATTTTCAACGTCCACATTCAGCGGTGCCCGCTGCCGGGGACCGTCATCCGCAAGAGCTACAACAAGGGGAAATTCCTCGCAGCCTGGGACCATAAGGCAAGCCTCGACAACGAGCAGGCGCTGACCGTCTTTTCCACCCCCATCGGAGTGGTGGGGGTCAAACAAATCGCCGGGCTCATCGCGCGCCGGATCGTGCCGTGGCTTGCGGTGGGCGATGAAGTCGCCAAAGGGGACCATCTGGGGCTGATCCGGTTCGGCAGCCGGGTCGACCTGATCCTCCCTGCCGGAACCGAGATCCTCGTCATGATCGGCGACGTGGTGGCGGCCGGCGAGACCGTCATGGCCCGCGTCGGCGTCCCAAAGGGGGCGGAATGAGCGACGAACCGACCAGCGACGAAAACGGCGCGGCTCCCGGCGAGGAGATCCCCGCCGCCGACGCCGCCTTGCAGGTGGAGCGCGAAGCCCACCGGCTGGGAGTGGTGCGGCGCAAGGGGATATACATCGTCCCCAGCCTCATCACCTCCGCCGCGTTCTGCGCCGGGTTCTACGCCATCATCGCCTCCATCAACGGGCAGTTCTACTACGCCGCTTGGGCCATCATCGTGGCCATGTTCTTCGACGGCATGGACGGGCGGGTCGCCCGCCTCACCGGCGCCACCTCCCATTTCGGCGTGGAGCTCGACTCCCTGTCGGACCTGATGAGCTTCGGCGCCGCCCCGGCCATCCTCATGTACAATTGGGTTCTCCAGCCCTACGGCGCCGTCGGTTGGATGGCCGCCTTCCTTTTCACCCTGTGCGGCGCGCTTAGGCTCGCCCGGTTCAACACGCAGGTGGGCGAGGTGAAGAACAACCGGTTCAAGGGGCTCCCCATCCCCCCTTCGGCGGGTCTGCTGGCCACCATCGTCCTCCTGACCCGGGGGGCGCTGGAGGTCGACCGGGCGCCTGCCATCGTCATTGTGGCGCTGGTCTACGTTCTGGCGATCCTGATGGTCAGCTCCGTTCCCTACCGGAGCTTCAAGAACCTCAACCTTTCCCACAAACGCCCCTTCCACATCCTGATCGGGGTCATCCTCGTGGCCTTCGTCATCGTCCAGTTTCCCCATATCACCCTGTTCGCCATGGCGGTCACCTACGCCGCCCACGGCCCCATCGAGTGGTATCTGGACAACCGGCGCCTGCCGCTGACGGAGCAGGCCCGTTCGTTTATCGGCCTCCCCAAAGACGCCTGACCCTCCCGACTTCTCCCGGACGAGGGGAGGTCAGGTGGCGGCCCAGACCAGGGCCGCATAGCGGCCCCCCTTGCCGACGGACACCAGAGCGAGGAAAAGGGGAAAGGGGGTTCTGAGCATCCCCGCCACGAACGTGAGTGGATCCCCGATCACCGGCGCCCAGGCCAGCAGGAGGGTCCAGATCCCGTACCGTCCGAACCGGGCCGCCGAACGGTCGATCTGCTCCCGCGTGAAGGGAAACCACTGTCGTCCGACGAACGACAGCAGAAACGCCCCCAGCCACCAGTTGAGACAGGCGCCCCCCACGTTTCCCGCCGTCGCCGCCCCCCAGAGAATGGCCGGGTCGTGCTCCCCCGAAAGCAGCATGGCCGCCAGCAACGCCTCCGAAGAAAACGGGAGGATCGTCGCCGCCCCGAAGGAAGCGAGGAAGAGAAGAGGGTAGGCGAACGGGTCCGGGATGGTCACGGCGATCATTCTAACGGAAAACAGACCAAATCGCCCCGATCCGGTGCTGACAGGGGGGGGGTTCTGGGGTAGTATGCCCCATTCCGGGAAACGTATCGCAAAAGGCGGGCGCCATGCTCAACGAAGGGTTGGTTTCGCAGATCGCCGAAGAGCTGCGGGGAGGGCGGGACGGCGCCTCGCTGGTGGAGGCCTATCACACCGCCGACATCGCCAGCGCGCTGGAGCGGCTCGAATCCGACGAAGCGCGGATCGCCGCCTTCGACGCCATCCCCGAAGAAGAAGCCGCCGAGATCCTCGCCTATCTCGACGACCATTACCGCTCCATGATCCTCGAGCGCTCCTCCGCCGGGAAGATCGGCCGGATCATCACCCACCTCGACTCCGACGACGCCGCCGACATCCTCGCCTCCGTCGACGACGACATCGCCGAAAAAGTGTTGCGCTCCGTCTCCGACGAGGCGCCGGAAGTGGTCGCCCTGCTGCAGTACGACGAAGAGTCGGCCGGCGGCATCATGCAGACCGAGCTGATGTCGGCCCCGGGCCATTTCACCGTCCGCCAGACCATCGACGCCATGGCCGGGAAAGAGGAGGAGATCGGCGACATCCACAACGTCTTCGTCACCGACGCCCAGCAGCGGCTCGTCGGCGTCGTGCCGCTGCGCAAGCTGATCCTCGCCGCGCAGGACAAAAAGATGCGCGATCTGGTGGGAGAGGGGCCGCTGGTCTACGCCACCACCGAAATGGACCAGGAGAAAGTCGCCCAGCTCTTCAAGCGGTATGACCTGGTCTCCCTGCCGGTCGTCGACGGCGACGGACGGCTTACGGGGCGGATTCTCATCGACGACGTGGTCGACGTGCTGGAGGACGAGGCCTCCGAAGACATCATGAAACTGGTCGGCGCCAACGAGGAGGCCCTCGACGCCGGACGGTCGGCCCTCCAGATGGCCCGCTACCGCCTCCCGTGGCTGGCCAGCTCGCTGGTGGCGGGCTTCATCACCGGCGGCGTCATCCTCCAGTTCGAAGGGGCCCTCAAGGAACTGGTGGCGCTCACCGCCTTCATCCCCATCATCATGGGGGTCTCCGGCAACGTCTCCACCCAGTCCTCCACACTGGTCATCCGGGGTCTTGCCACCGGCAAGTTCAACCCCGAAGCCCTGACCAGCTATTTCGTCCGGGAAGTGAAGATCGGCGTCACCCTTGGCGCCGTCTGCGGCGTCGCTTCGGCCCTGTTCGCCCTCATCTGGCAAGGGTCGCCGATGCTGGGGGTGGTGGTAGGGGTGTCCCTTTTCCTGGCCATCATGTGCGCGGCCATTCTCGGCACGATCATCCCCCTCTTCTTTCGATGGGTGAATATCGACCCGGCCATCGCCGGGGGACCGATGGTGCTGGCGCTCAACGACCTGACCGGCGTCCTGATTTTCTTCGGGATCGCCACCTCGCTGATCAGCTATCTGATCTGACCCCGCAGGCTATTTGATGACCCGCAGGTTGGCGCGGCTCTTCGCCCCCTTTGCGGGGGAGGGGGCAGTGGCGCCCGGAGGGGCGCTACCCGTCTGGGGGGCCGGTTCGGCGGCGGTGTTTCTGAACTGGATCACCGCGTCCTGCGAGCTGAGCTGCTGGATCGCCCCCCACGGAAACCGGCAGGTGTAAAGATTCCCCGAAAAGCGCATGGGGCTGCTGATCCCCCAGTCGTCGATGGCAAGATGGGGGGTCGGAACCGCGCCGAATATGAAA
>JADGCD010000247.1 GCA_015229165.1 Nitrospinota bacterium
CCCGGACCACGCCTTCACCATCTGCCAGTGCATTCTGATCTCCCCCGGAGTGCCCCGCGCCCTCCCCGCCCTGGCCCGTGCCAAGGCAGCCGGCATTCCGATCATCAACGACGTGGAGTGGCTGTTTCGCCATGCGATGACCCATACGCCAGGGGTGCCATTCATCGGCATCACCGGCTCCAACGGCAAGTACACGGTCACCACCCTCATCGGCGCCATGCTCCGGGGCCACGGCATGCGGGTGGGCGTCGGCGGCAACCTGGGCACCCCGGCCCTGGAACTCTGGGACACCACGCAAGGGGCCTATGTTCTGGAACTCTCCTCGTTCCAACTGGAGAGCATCGACCGTTTTCATCCGCGCTTAGCGGTTCTGCTCAACCTCACCCCGGACCACCTGGACCGCTACCCCGACGTGGCGGCCTACCTGGCGGCCAAACGCCGCGTCTTCGCCAACATGGGGCCAGGGGACCGCGCCGTCGTCAACGCGGACGATCCTTTGCTGCGCGATGATCCCGGAATGTTGGCCGCCGCCGGGGTCACGGTCATCCCCTTTTCCATCGAAACGCCCGTGCCGGGAGGGGTGTACGCCGCCGACGGCTGGTTGACCGATCACCGGCATGCGGTGGCCAACCCATTGATCCGGCTGGACGAAATCGCCATTCGCGGCCTGCACAACCAGGCCAACGCCGCCGCCGCGACAGCCATCGCCCTGGCCGCCGGCGCCACGCCCGCAGCGGTGACCGCCACCCTGCGCCAGTTCCCCGGCCTGCCCCACCGCATGGAATGGATCCGCACGGTGGACGGCGTGGCCTATTACAACGACTCCAAGGGGACCAACGTGGGCGCCACCCTCATGTCCCTGCAATCGTTCGGCGCAGGCGGGATCATCCTCATCGCCGGGGGCCGGGACAAGAAGGGAGATTTTGCCAGTTTGGCCCCGGTGGCAGGCCGTTATGTCCGCGAGGCCATCCTGATGGGCGAGGCGGCCAATGACCTGGCAGCCGCCCTGACCGGCGGCCCGCGCATCCACCGGGTGGACAACATGACCAGCGCCGTGCGTCTGGCCCATCAACTGGCGCGGCCGCCGCAAACCGTGCTGCTCTCTCCGGCCTGCGCCTCCTTCGACATGTTCAAGAACTTCGAAGATCGTGGCGATCGATTCCGCGAGGCGGTCCATGACCTCTAAACCCAAGAAGACATGGCGCGCCGACGAAGGCGCGGCAACCACCGGCAGCATGGATTTCTGGCTGGCGGGCACCGCCGTCGCGCTGCTGCTCATCGGCCTGGTGATGGTCTACTCGGCCTCGACCCCGGTGGCGCAGCACAAATTCGACAACTCCACCCACTACGCGGTGCGCAACGCCGTCTTCGCCCTGCTCGGCCTGCTGGCCATGGCCGGCCTGAGCCGCATGTCGGTGGCCACCATCCGGAAATTCTGCAAGCCGGCCTTCCTGACCGTCCTGGTGCTGCTGGTGCTGGTCTTCATCCCCGGCATCGGACTGGAGGGGGGCGGCGCCCGACGCTGGCTCAATCTGCGCCTCTTCACGCTCCAGCCCTCCGAACCCTACAAGGTGATCCTGGTTCTCTACATCTCCCATCTGCTGGCCCTGGAGCCGCAGCGGGTGCGTTACTTCAAGGATGGCCTGCTGCCCCTGCTCGGGGTCTTCGGCGCGGGAGCGGCGCTGCTGATGGCCGAACCGGATTTCGGGGCCACCCTGATTTCCGGCGTGGTGGTGATGGGGATCATCTTCATCGCCGGGATGCCCCTCGCCTGGATCTTCGCGGTGGCCGCCGCCGCCATTCCCCTGGCCGCCGCCGGGGTGATCATGGCCCCCTACCGTTTCCGGCGCGTCACCTCGTTCCTCGACCCCTGGGACGACCCCCTCAACAGCGACTTCCAACTGGTGCAATCGTTGCTCTCCTTCGGCAGCGGCGGCGTCTGGGGACTGGGACTGGGCGAGGGGCAGCAGAAGCAGTTCTACCTCCCGGAGGCCCACACCGACTTCATCTTCGCCATCATCGGCGAGGAGTTGGGGCTGTTCTGGATCCTTACCATCATCGGGCTGTTCGCCCTGCTGATCTGGCGCGCCATCCTCATCGCCCGGCTCACCGAGGACATGTTCGTCCGTCTGAGCTGCGTGGGGCTGACCGTGCTCATCGCCGCGCAGTCGGTAGCCAACATGGCGGTGGTCATGGGCCTGCTCCCGCCCAAGGGGCTGACCTTGCCCCTGGTCAGCTACGGGGGATCCTCCATGGTCATCACCCTGGCCGCCATCGGGCTGCTGCTGGCCTTTTCCCGTTCCATCCCGCCCCAGGCGCGCAAAAACGAACGCCAGGCAGACGAAGACGATGCGCAGGAGGCGTGATTTGGCATGACTCCGGCTGGCAAAAGACTGCTGATCGCGGGTGGGGGCACCGGAGGACACATCTTTCCCGCCCTCGCCGTGGCCGAATGCTGGGAAGCAGCCGGGGGCGAGACGCTGTTCGTCGGGGCGCGGGGCGGCATGGAGTGCCGCATCATTCCGGAGGCAGGCGGACGCCTGATCCCCCTCGACATCGGCCGCATCAAGGGTGGCGGCGCCCTGGACCGTGTCCGCACCCTGCTGGGTCTGCCGGCGGCCTTGCGTCAGGCCGGACGCGCGGTGCGGGAGTATGCCCCCCACGCGGTGCTCGGCATGGGCGGGTACGCCTCCGGGCCGGCGGTGGTGGCGGCCCGGCTGTTGGGCATCCCCACCTTGCTGAGCGAACAGAACGCCATCCCCGGTCTCACCAACCGCCTGTTGGGCCGTGTCGCCAACCGGGTGCTGACCGCCTTCGCCCAGGCCGGCGCCAGTTTCCCGGCGGGCCGGGTCCTGGAGACCGGCAATCCGGTGCGTATGACGTTCCCGCGATCCTTTCCCCCGC
>JADGCD010000248.1 GCA_015229165.1 Nitrospinota bacterium
ACGTCGGCTATTGTGAATTCATGGAGGTTGGTTATGGGCAACAAAGGCATTTTTATAGGAGATAGACCCGTTGGTGAAGGTCATCCTGTGTTTATTATGGCAGATGTAGGCGCTAATCACAACGGGGATATAGAGCTTGCAAAAGAGTTTATTTATTTAGCTAAGGATTTAGGTATAGATTGTATCAAGTTTCAGTCATTTATTGTTGACAAATTACATGCAAAACGCTTAAAAATAGATGGAAAATGGGTAACAAATACAAAATATACAAAAAACCTATTAGTTGAAATGCCAAGATGGTGGCATCCTATATTAAAAGAGATTGCAGACAAGGAAGGGGTTATTATTCTGTCAACATCTGACGATATAGAAACTGTAAATATGCTTGATGAGCTTGGGTTTTTAGCACATAAACTCTCTTCACAAGATATAATATTTCATCCCCTAATTAGGGCAATGGCTAAAACAAACAAACCAGTTATAATATCAACCGGACTATCTGACCCTACAATGATACAAGAGGCAATAAACGTTTGTAAGTCTGAGGGTAACGAACAAATTATACTACTGCATTGTGTAACATGCTACCCTGCTGATATAAGTGATATGAACATCCGTGCCGTTAAGACATTAAAGGATATTTTTAGTAATTTTACGGTAGGACTTTCCGATCATACTATAGGTGAAGACATATACTCAGTGTGTGCAATAGGAGCTGTTGCGCTTGGCTCTTGTATGATAGAAAAACACATTACCATGAATAGAAAACAAGAAGGTATAGATCACCACTTTGCCATGGAGCCAAAAGAATTTGAAATGCTTGTAAAACACATAAGGGCTATTGAAAAGGCAATGGGCAGCGGCATAAAAGCACCTTGTCAACTGGAGCAACAACGATTTATTGAAGTTACAAAGTGTATTAGGGCAAACACGCCAATAAAAAAGGGACAGCAAATAACTGATGATAACGTAAAGATTGTACGTCCTGGCGGTGGTATTTCCCCTGCACATTATGAAAAGGTAATAGGAAAGAGGCTTATTGTAGATGTACAAGAGGATGAGGAAATAAGATGGGATATGCTTATTCAGCAATAGCCGGAGATTGAAAAAATATGAAAGAAATTAAAATAACAAACAAGGCCTCTACTCAAGAGATGGTTTCAAGAGAAAAGTTTTATGAACTTTATAAAAATTCACCACTGCCGCAAAATGAACAATTAGCACACCTTGGATTGTTTATTAAGAGGCAATCATTATCCCGAATACTGTTTATTCATGATTTATATAAAATGATTTTAAACGTACCCGGCATTATCATAGAGTTTGGAGTTAGGTGGGGTCAAAATCTTTCCCTTTTTACTTCTTTGAGGGGCATATATGAACCATATAATTATTCTAGGAAAATTGTAGGGTTTGATACTTTTACAGGGTTTGAGGGGGTTTCTCTAAATGACGGGGTATCTGATATAGCCCACAACGGGGCTTATTCTGTGGCTGAGTCATACGAACATTATATAGATGAAATATTGCACTACCATGAATCGGAAAGCCCAATTCCCCATATAAAAAAATATCAATTAATCAAAGGTGATGCTAACGAAACAATTAACACATTTCTTAACGAAAATAAACACACAATAATTAGTCTTGCTTATTTTGATTTTGATATTTATAAACCAACTAAAACATGTCTTGAAGCCATTATGGACAGGTTAACTAAAGGTTCTATCTTATGCTTTGATGAGTTAAATCACCCTGATTTCCCAGGTGAAACTATAGCATTAATGGAGACATTTGGTATTAAGAATGTTAAGCTTCAGAGGTCTAATTTGGTAACATTTGCATCGTATATGGTTATATAAAAGTGATTATTTAATATGATATTTGACAGAACTAAACTAAAACTAAAGCCCCTATCCAGTAGAATACATGATATAAATATTGATATAATCAAACAACTTGAACCAGTTGATATAGTTGATGATAAAATAAGAGAAGTTGCAATTAAACTTTCACATGTAAAATCAAGTGGTAAAGGGGCTGTAATTATGATGATTGGAGGTCATGTAATAAGGGCTGGAGTACAAAATTATATGATAAACCTCATGGAAAAAGGCTATATTACATGTATAGCAACAAATGGAGCATGTGCAATACATGATTTTGAATTTGCACTAATAGGCGCTACTACTGAAAGCGTAGCTCGGTATGTAAAAGAAGGGCAATTCGGTTTGTGGAAGGAAACAGGACAGATTAACGATATAATAAACGAAGGATATACTTTTAAACTTGGAATGGGAGAGTCAATCGGTAAGGCAATATATGAAAGTGATTTCAGATATAAACACATTAGTATATTTGCACAGGCATATAGATTAAAAATCCCAATCACAGTTCACGTTGGCATTGGTTATGATATAATACATGAGCATCCAAACTGCAGGGCAGAGGCTGTTGGTGCGACTTCATACAAGGATTTTCTTAAGCTAGCTGGGGTTATAAATAACCTTGAAGATGGTATTGTTATGAACTTTGGCAGCGCTGTTATGGCACCGGAGGTCTTTTTGAAGGCGTTGAGTATGGCCAGAAACATTGCTCATCAACACAATAAAGAAATAAAAAGATTTACAACGGCTGTTTTTGATTTAGTAGATATTCCCGACAACTTTAATACAGAACCTTCCAAAGACAGCCATGCTTATTACTTTAGACCTTGGAAAACTATGCTTATTAGGACCGTAGCCGATGGAGGTCAGAGTTTTTATATAAAGGGATATCATAGTCAGACTATCCCACAGTTATGGAGTGCATTGCGGCATAATGAGCAGGGGTTTTTAACTTAAAAATTATATATTTATTCTATATATAGAAACATGTTATTGTTTACTA
>JADGCD010000249.1 GCA_015229165.1 Nitrospinota bacterium
CACAGGGGGAGGCGTCAGTCCCCCCCGGGCGGCGTCGAACCGGAAGAGGAGGATCGCCCCCGCCCGCGCGCCTCCCTCCCACCGGGCCGTCACCGCCTCTTCCCCCTGTTCGGCCAGCGTGGCCGTGACCGAGCCGAACCGGTGCGGCAGGCGGAAAAGCCGGTACGCCAGGAGCGGCGCCAGCGGTTGCGGCGGGGCCAGTTCGAAGGCGGCCACCTTCGCCCCGTCGGCGGCGAAGGTCGCCGTCACCGGCTTGAACCCCTCCACCCGAAGGGCGCCCCAGATCGCCTGCCGCTCCCCCAGCGCCAGCCGGTTCGACAGCCACAACCGGTCCAGACCGACGGAGACCAGCGCCACCGTCGTCGCCAGCAGCAGCGCCCCGGCCACCCTTCGCCCCGTTCCGGCGGCCCGGACCGTCTCGACCCCCTCCTCCGTGGGGGGGAGCGTCAAGGCCCGCCGCAGGGCCGCCGTCTGCCCCGGCGCCATGTCGACCAGCGTCAGACGCCCCAGCCCTTTGCGTTTCGGCGGCCAGGGGCGGCGCCGGTGGGAGAGCCGCTCTTCGACAAAGCGGGCGCCGTCCCGTCCCTCGCAGCGGAGTTCGGAGCAGCGGGCCACCACCACCCGGACCGCTCCGGCGGCGAAGTCGGCGGTGACCCATGCCGGCGACAACTGCCCCGCGCAGAGAAGCGGGACGAAGAGGACCGACGGGTCGTCGGCCAACGGGTTCGTTCCGCCGCAGGCGGTGACGCAGCCGTAGAGGATCGTCTTCCCGGCGGCGCCCGCACGGTCGGCCCGGATGGCGTCGGTGGGGCGGTTGGGCATCGACAGGGCGTCGAACCCGCACGAGCCGACGCAGGTGGCGCACCCGGCGCACAGGGCCGGGTCGATGACGGCGATCCACGGATGGCGCTCCTCCGGCGGGCGGGGGCGCATGGTGATGGCCTGTTTCGGGCAATCTTCGTGGCAGAGACGGCAACCGACGCAGAGGGGGGCGTCCACCGCCACCAGCGGTTTGACCGGTCGGCGCAGGAGGAAGGGCGCTCCCACCGCCGCCGCCAGCAGCAGGAGCAGGCTCCCCCAGAAGAGCGCCGGGCGCTCCATGAGCCCCACCGGCCAGAGGAAGAGAAAATCGGCCGGAACCGGCTTGGGGAAACGGTCGAAGGCCGCCTGCGGCAGGCTGGTGGCCGGGGCGACAAGGGCCGCCACCGCCAGTCCGGCGACGAGGCTGGCCATGAGCCACCGCGACGGCCAGAGGCGGGGGCGCTGTCCCTTGCGGGCCAGATGGGCGCCCAGGAGCATCGCTCCGGCCAGCGGGGGGATCAGGTGGAGCGCCACCAGATAGACCAGGGCCGAGGCGTCGACCGTGTCGTTGGCGGCGAAGGAGGCGGCGAAGGCGTCGGGGAAAGGGAACGTGGCCAGCAGTCGTCGCAGGATCGCCTCTCCCCGGATGTCGAGGGGGAGAAGATAGCCGGTGACCCCCTGCGCCGTGAAGAAGAGAAGGAGCCCCATGCCGGTGAGCCACGCGGTCCGGTAGCCCGCCTCCCCCCGGGAGGTGACGATGGTCCGGAGCAGATGCCAGAGGGCGGCCAGCAGGAGAAGGTCGGCGCCGTGCCGGTGGATCCCCCGCAGCAGGGCCCCCGGCCCGAACCCGGCGCCCATATCGGCGACGGAGCGCCACGCGCCGGGCCAGTCGACGGCGTAGAAGAAGAACAGGTAGATTCCGGTGACCAGCATCACCGTCAGCAGGAAAAGGGTGGTCTGCCCCGCCGCCGGGGCGGGGGAGACCGACGGGGTCAGGAGTCGTTCGAGCCCCCGTTCGAGGGGGGCCAGCGGCGGTCGCACCCCCTATTTCCGTCGCAGCAGGTCGCGCAGGGCCGGGGCCGCTTCCGCCCCTCCCCACGCGCCCCCGGCCACCAGCGCCACCAGCGGATAGCGGAGGGTGTCGCTGCCGTCGCCGAACAGGAACGAGAGCCCCCCCGAGGCCACCAGCGCCGTCATCACCCCCCCCGCGACGAGGGCCGCGCCGATCCGCAGACGGCTTTCCTCCCCCCCGTGGCCGACGGCGGAGAATATCCCCGCCAGTAGCCCCACCGGCGCCGCCAGCGCCACGTCGGCGGCCATGTCCATGGCCCGCCACATGTCGCGCTCGTAGAAAAAATTGAAGAGCCCCCGCCCGATGCCGTAGGCGATCCATCCGGCGATCGCCCCTGTCAGGGCGCCGATTCCCCCCAGCGGTCGGCTGAAGTGAAACGCCGCCGGTCCCCCGACGGCGACCGCCACCGTCAGGGCCGCCCCGGCGGCTTCCGCCGTGGCCCCGGTGGAGAACTCGACGAGTCCCCCCCCTTGTAACGAAGCCCCGGCGAAGACCCCCACGATTCCCGCTCCGACGCCGAGCAGCAGCGGGCGCAGCGCTTCGGCGGGGAGGGGGATCGTCGTCCCGGCGGGGGGGGTGACGCCGTAGGCGGAGGTCGTGGTGGAGGTCGATCCTTCCTGACGCCGGTTTTCGAGGGCCACCTTCTCCCGTTCGAGCCGTTTCATCTCCCCCTTCAGGCGGGTCTGTTCGTACTCCACCATCTTCTTCATCCGCTTCACCCGGGCCTCTTCGTCGATGTCCAGATAGCGGGCCAGCGCCCCCATCAGCTCTTTGGCCGAGCGGAAACGGGCGTTCGGCTTTTTCTCGATAAGTTGGAAAACGATGCTCATCAACCCCCGGTCGACCCCTTCCAGAGGGGGGGGAAGCTCCTCCATATGACGGCGGATGGTCTCCTGCACCGTTCCCCCCCGGAACGGGTGGACCCCCGCCAGCAGTTCGTACATGGTCATCCCCAGCGCGTAGAGGTCGACCCGGGCGTCGGGTGCGGCCCCTTCGAAGACTTCCGGCGCGATGTA
>JADGCD010000250.1 GCA_015229165.1 Nitrospinota bacterium
TCGGCGGCGCCAAGAGCATGTACGACCGGGCGCTTTCCATCGACAACGCCGACCCGGGGATCCATTTCAACCTGGGGATGATGTTCTATCGCAAGGGGGAGGCGAAGGAAGCGGCCTCCTGGCTGAAAAAGACCATCACCCTCGACCCGGAGATGGAGGAGCCCAAAGAGTTGCTGGCGAAGATCGAAGCCACCGCCTGACCGACGATGGTGACCCCCTTCCTCGCCTCCCTCATGGAGGAGGCCGACACGATCCTTCCCCGTCTCTTCGCCGGATGCCGCCTGACCCCGGTGGCCGGGGGCTACGTGGGGCGGTGTCCGTTCCACCCCGGCGCGGCGTCTCCCACCCTGTTCGTCTCCTCCGTCTCCCCGCTGTGGCGCTGCTTCGCCGGACACGAGGGGGGGGACTGGTTCGCCTACCTCGCCGCGCGGGAGGGGCTCAACGTTCCCGAGGCGGCTCAGGCGTTGGCCCGGCTGGCGGGGATGGCGGCGCCGAACCTGAAAGGCTTCAACGAGACCCTCTGGCGTCGGGCCGACCGGCGAGCCTCGTTTCTATGGGTGGCGGAGCATCTTTTCATGGGGCGGCTCTGGACGAAACATGGCCGCGCCGTGGTGGCCGCGCTCCATGGCGCCGGGCTTTCCGATGCGGAGATCGTCGCCCGGGGGATCGGCATGGCGGTGGCGCCCGACGATCTTGTGGCCTACCTGCGCAAGAAGGGGGTGTTCGGCGCCGCGCTCTTCGAAGCGACCGGCCTTGCGGCGGGGGAGTACACCGGTCCTCTCGGCGAGACCGTGGCCGTGCGGGACGGTTTGGGGAAGATCGTCGGATTCACCGCCGCCTTCTGAGGGGCGATCCCTCAAGTCTTATCCTTATCCCGCCGAACAGGGTGTGGAAAAACGTTATCGAGGCAGGCGATGCAAGGAGAAACCGGGGAAAAAGCGGAGTGTACGCGGGAGTACATGAGCATTTTGATCCCGGTTTCGACACCTCAGCGTCAACGCAGATAGTTTTTCCACAGCCTGGATAGACGAGACAGGGGGCGTGAGCCTGCCGCCGCCAAAGCGTCGCCCCCTCCATTTCCCCCGCGTCGGGACGGCCCCCCCCTACAGTTGGATGAACGACGGTTGCCCTGCGGCGACCCAGTTCCCGGACGCGTCGTGGCAGTCGACCCCGGCGTCGTACTTCGTGCCGACCACCAGCCCGAGGGCGATGTTGAACGTGTGGGACGCTGCGCCGGTGGCCAGCGTGACCGGGATCGTGGTCCCGATCTGGGTGTAGGGGGCGGCGTTCAGGACGATGCTGATCTGGCAGGTGAGGGCTTCGACGGGGGAGCCGGTGATGTCGACCCGGGTCGACACGCCGGCGGTGACGACCGTGGTGACCGTGGTGTTCTTCGGCACGTCGATCCGTCCCGACGTGGTGGGGGTTCCCGTTCCGGGAACGTAGTGGTAGACCATCGCGTCCCCCGCCAGCGTATAGTACCCGGCCGGGGGGGACCAACTAGAGGTGGGGGTCGCCTTCAGGTCGGCCCCCGAGGCGCAGACCCCCGCCGCCTTGGCCCGGGCGATCATGGGGGCGGTCACGTTGAACGAAAACACGCCGGTGGCGCCGGTCACCGTGGAGGTCAGGACCGTCGACGTTTTTGCGCAGTAGTCGTGCAGCAGCAGGTCCACCGTCACCCCCGGAAAGACGGTCAGCGTCGAATACTTCATTACGCCGGTGTACGAATAGACGATCTGCCCGAATGACGCGACAGTGTCGGTCACCCTGCCTCCGCGATCGCCGTCGTCCGCCGCGCACGTGAAGGTGATGACCTCGGTCGAATTGACGGTGTACGGAACCGACGCTCCCCGCCCGCTCCAGCCGAGCCCGTCGGTGAATACGTAGGAGAGCGGATCGTTGTCCGCGTCGTCGGCGGCGCACGCGAGGGTGATGGTCTGGCCGATGCCGGGCGCGGTGTCGCTGGCCGTCACCGACCGGATGACCGGGGGGTGGTTGAGGACGGTGATGGTGACCGCCTTTCGCACGCTGGCGCCGTGGCCGTCGCTGACCGTGACCGACACGCTATACGTCCCGGTGGTGGAGGCCGACCAGACCACGCGATCCCCCGCGCCGACGAGGTTTCCCCCTCCGCCGCTCCAGGCGTAGGTCAGGTCCGCCGTCCCGTCGAGATCGGTGGCGACCACGCTGACGGTGACCGCCTCGTTTTTGTAGGGGGCTGCGTTGGAAAGGGAAAGGCCCCCCTCTATCACCGGCGGGGCGTTGACCGAAAGGCGGACCGCAAGGGGAGCGTTCGCTCCCGGCGACAGCAGGACGGTCGTCGATCCGCCGAACGAGACGCCGATGGTGGTCTCGACCGACACCGTGAAAGTATAGGTTCCCGTCGGGAGCGCGCCGGAGATGACGCCGGTGTCCAGCGGCACCGCCTGCACGATGGTTTCGATACCCGCGCCGGTGATGGCAAGGGTCACGGCGGTCACATAGGGGGGCGCCGATTTCTGGCGCCCGTCGGCGGGAAGAACGAGGGCGCCGGTCGAGCGGTCGACGGCATACCCCTCGGGGAACTCGAGGATCAGCGACAGGCCGCCGACGCGGTCGGCGGAATTGGGATCGCTTTTCCCTTGCCCCCCCTCCCCGCACCCGGCGCAAAGGAGCGTCGCAAGAGCCAGCATGAATACGCCAACGACGGATTTCATCCAGACCCCCGGAACGATAGGGTGGCGGGAGGGCCACTGTTCAAGTCTGTTCCTCTCCAGATCGCATGTCAACGCGGCAACGTCCCCACAGCGCCAGTCCGATCAGCAGGGCGCCGACGGCCCCTTCAATCCCCAGCGCGAGTAGATTCTCCCACCGCCACAGGTCCCCCCGGTCGAC
>JADGCD010000251.1 GCA_015229165.1 Nitrospinota bacterium
ACTTCCACGTCCTCTGGCTCAACGACATGACCGACAAGATCGAGTGGCGCCCGGAAGAGGTCCTCGTCGAGTGCAAGTCGCCGCTGCACGAAGGGGATCCGATGGTCCTGACGACGATTCGCCTGCGGGAGGGGCAGCCGTTCTTCTGCGACGCCTGCCGGGCCCGGTTCGCGGAGCAGAAGGCGGAGCAGATGCGGGAGTACACGTCGGCCTACGAACGCCACGGCGAGGCGCCGGAGCAGGAGGAGGTCCACGACGACGCGGTCTATGAGGGAACGGTGGAGAATATCAAGCCGGACCGGGGGTTCGGCTTCATCCGCCGGGACGACGGGGCGTCGTTCTTTTTCCACGTGACGCACCTGACGAACGCGGAATGGAGCGAACTGACGCCGGGCATGCGGGCCAGCTTTACGGTGACGAAACTCCCTTCAGGCGCCAAGGCCGGCTCCGCCGGCGAAGTCACCATCCTCGACGAAGAGTAGGAGGAGGACGTTCTTTCTTTTTGAAAAAACGAAGTCACCACGGAACGGAATCCAAATCAACTGACCGGGGTGGGAAAGAACCAAAGAAAAACTTTGCCTCCCGTGGAGTGGGGGGGGGCCCCGCAAAAGGAGCAAGCCCCCTCACTCCACGGGTAAGGAAAGTCCCCTTCGATTCCCCCTTTCACAAAAGAACGAACGGCCCTCCCCTTCCCCACCCCAACACAAAAAGACGCCGGTGGCTTTCGCCACCGGCGTATCACTTGCAAGCGGGCGGCTATTTCACCCGAACGACCTCCCGCAGTTGCTCTTCGATCTCGCCGGGGGTGGAGATGATCTTGGTGAAGGTCCCCATGGTCAGCGCGGGCCAGTGCAGGGCGATCCGGTAGCGGCCGTGGAGCATGTAGGCGTCGGTGTCGATAACGACCAACTCGTACGGCAGGGCGGCCAGATGGTCGACGCCGATGATCGGCAGAAAGAAGGGCTCCCCCTTCTTCGGGTCGAGCAGGCCAACGCCGTAGACCGCCACCCGTTTGCCGTCGGCCCGGGGGATGGTGACGGAGAAGACTTTCTTCATCCCGCCGCTGCCGTCAGCGAGCCGCGCCTCGATGGCCTTGGTCCGGGCGGCGAAATCGGCCTTGGTCCCGGAGAGTTTCACCTGGTCGCCGAAATACTCCATGCCGAACATGTAGTGGTAGTCGGCCACTTCGTCGCTGTCCAGGTCGCCCCCTCCCATCGGCGCGGCCTTGCCGGCGAAGCCGCGTGCGGCGGTGAAAACACCAACGGCCTTTTTCGCCACCACGCCAAGGGGGGCGGCCACCTTGGCATAGTCCCCCTGAAGGTAGGCCCGGAAAATAAGGTCGGGATTGGTCATGGTGACCCGGCTCGTCTCTGCGTCCCGACGCAGGCCGACTTTCAGGGCGGCGGCCAATCCCCGCTGCGGGGCGACGGTTCCAAGGGCTTTCAGCAGGTCGTCGTGGGTATAGACCACCACCCGATAGGCGGCGGCGTCTCCCATGGGGGCGTAGCTCCCCAGCAGGGTGAATCCATCGGCGGCGAGCGCCTCCTTCACCTTAGCCTCGGTTTCATCGAGGGTTGCGGCCACCGGGCCGAGGTCGAGATAGGTGGCGATAGGGGCGGCCATCGCGGGACCGGCCAGCGTGAGCGAAAGCAGGACAAACAGGGCGGCGACGTGTTTCATGGAATCCCCTCGAAAGATGGCGGTGGTGGTGTCAACCATCTTTGATGCGGATCAGGCCCGAAGGATACGGATCGGTATCTCTTTTCCCAACCCTTCGATCATCCGGCGGGTGTCGTCGAGAAAATCGGGGGCCGTCAGAAACTCCACGATCCCCTGCGCCTGATCGACGCTGCGGGGGATGGCCAGCCCCTCGTAGGTTTCGGCCAGCGTGGTCAGGTAGAAGATGTCGGCCGGGTCGACCTTGACGACGATCCGGTGACACTCGCTCCCCGCCGGGGGGAGGTCGAATACGATCCGTTTGTCCATGGCTCCGCTGCGGGGGCGATTTGTGTGGCGCCCGCCCTCTCCCTTTGCGAAAATGCGTTCCAAGCCCGCTTATCATACTCCCGGAAACGCCGAGGAACCGCACTGATGTCGACCATTCGCCCCCTCCTGCCACTGACCCTTGTCCTTGCGCTGGCTCTCTCCGCCTGCTCCGCCGACACCGCCCGCCTCCGTCGCCAGACCGGCGCCGGGTCCGCCGTCTCCTCCGTTCCCGCCCCGCAGGGCGCCCTGAAGAAGAGCCGCCCCTACACCATCAACGGGGTCACCTACTATCCGCTGGCCGACGCCTACGGCTACGAGGAGACCGGCGTCGCCAGTTGGTACGGAAAGGATTTCCACGGCAAGAAGACGGCCAACGGGGAGATCTACGACATGGACGGCCTCACCGCCGCCCACAAGACCCTGCCGTTGGGGACGATGGTGGAGGTCTACAGCTTCGACAGCGAACGGACGCAGGTGTTGCGGGTCAACGACCGGGGCCCCTTCGTCGGAACCCGGATCATCGACCTCTCCCGCGAGGGGGCACGGCGGCTGGGGATCATGGAGAAGGGGACCGGCAAGGTGCGGGTGACGGCGCTGGCGGCCGGGGTGGAGAAGGGGCCGGACCATGTCCCGACCCCCACGGCGCCGCTCCCCGATTTCGAGCATGGGCGCTTTTTCGTGCAAGTGGGGGCGTTCACGTTGCGGGCCAACGCGGAACGGATGCAGGGGAACCTCGGCTATCCGCTGGCGCAGGTCCGCCTCGTCGATTGGACCGCCCGCGACGGGCAGCGGTTCACGCGGGTGCAGGTGGGCCCCTTCGACCGGATGACGCTGGCCAAGGAGGCGTTGACGGCCCTCTTCGACCGGGGGGTCGATGGCGGCTTCGT
>JADGCD010000252.1 GCA_015229165.1 Nitrospinota bacterium
GAATTTCAGGGGGAGCGACGGCTACGGCGTCTCCTTTCTCCACGCCGGGCGGCGACGGTATGGAACGCTGATGCAGGACGACATCGCCGACGGCGCCCGGTGGCTGGCGGCGCGGCCCGAGATCGACGCCGGACGGCTGGGGGTCATGGGGCACAGCTTCGGCGGTTACTCGGCCCAGATGCAGTTGGTCCGCTACGGTTCGCTCTACCGGTGCGGGGTCAGTCTGGCGGGGGTCAGCGACCTGGTGGCGTGGCTTGAGTGGCGCCCCTACTATCTTGACGGAGACTGGCTGGCCTCCCGCCGCGATCTGGTGGGGGACCCGTCGCGGGAGGGGGCGCGGCTGCGCGACGAATCGCCCCTCTCGCATATCGGGCGGATCGCCGATCCGCTTCTGCTGGTCCACGGCGTGAACGACGAGAAAGTGTCGGTGGAGCAGAGCCGCCGGATGGCCGCCGCCCTGCGGCAGGCGGGAAAACCGGTGGAGTATCTTGAGTTCGCCGACGAGGGGCATGTCTTGGAGAAGCGGGAGAACAGCGTCGCCTTCTACACGCGGGTGGCGTCGTTTTTCGACGGTTGTACGGCGTCGATCAAAAAGGAGAATGCGCGATGAGCGGTTTTGCGCCGAGGGTTCTCGGACGGACGGGGCGGCTGGTGGGGCCGTTGGGCGTGGGCGCCAGCTACGGGGTGAGCGACCGGGCGGTGGAGGAGGCGTTCGAACGGGGGGTCCGCTATTTCTACTGGGCCTGGGCGCGGCGCAAAGGGATGGCCACCGGGTTGGCCCGGCTGATCCCGGCCCACCGGGAGGAGTTGTTCATCACCGTGACCAGCCTCGTGCCGACGGCGCCGATGATCCGCTACAGCGTGGAGCGGGCGCTGCGAGCGCTGGGGACCGACTATCTGGACGCTCTCCAGTTCTACCTCTACTCCGACGGGAAGGGGATCGGGGCGGGGCAATTGGAGACGGCTCTCACGCTGCGGGAGGAGGGAAAGATCCGCTTCATCGCCGGGACGGGGCATCAGCGTCCCCGGTTCGAACGGTTCGCCGACGCTCCCTTCGCCGACCTCTTCCATGTCCGCTACAACGCGATCCATCGGGGGGCGGAAGCGGAGGTCTTCGACCCGCTGGGGCGCCGCCACCGGGCCGACCGTCCGGGGCTGGTGGCGTTCACGGCGACGTCGTGGCGCCAACTCATCGAAGCCGACCCGAAGCGGCTGTCGCCCGATCCGGTTCCGACGGCGGGGGACTGCTACCGCTTCGCCCTCTCCCGCCCGGAGGTGGATGTCTGTCTGACGGGGCCGTCGTCGGACGAGCAGATGCGCCATGCGCTGGACGCCGTGGAGAAGGGGCCGATGAACGACGACGAACTGGTTTGGATGCGCCGGGTGGGGGACCGGCTGAAGGGGGAGAAGCAATCCGGTTGACCCCCCGCGCCGGAGGGTCTAAACTTTTAGTTTCATTTCTTCACAACCTGCTGGTATCCGATGCGAAAACGAATCGTTCCCCTTCTTGCCCTCTTGCTGGCCGCTCCCGCGTGCGTCTCCCTTCCGGACAAGCTGATCTGGAAGAACGAGGAGACGGCGGGCAAGACGCCCCAGGCCGAGGTGAAAGAGGAGGAGGTGGCGCCGGCCGGGCTGACGACGGCGAAGGTGAACCCTATCACCCCGGAAGAGGCGCAGCAGACGGCGCTGGCCAGACCCAAGGTGGTCAAGGTGGTCGATCTGCGCGGCGGGGCCGCGTCGGGGAAGAAATATTTCGACGTGGTGGATCAGCGCAAGAACGAGACGCTGGCGCCGGTGGCGGATCAGGCGGCCCGCCCGGTCCGGGTGGTGACGTACGACAACAACGCCATCGCCAAGGACTACAACCTGCCGTTCGGCTCCGCCTGGGAGCGGGGGCTGGAAGGGCTGCTGGAGCTGCCGCTGTCGATGGTGGACCGTTCGAGCGGGATCGTGACGACCGACTGGATCTACGACGAGAATGTGGGGGATACGCTGCTGGCCTTCTCGCCGCTGGGGGGGGGGCAGAAGATCCGCTACAAGTACACGATCCGCATGATGGATACGGGGGACGGAACGCAGATCAAGGTGGTCCCGTTCGCCCAGGCGCTGACGACGGGGGGATGGCGCCCGGCGAAGTCGAGCCTGTTGGTGACGGAGCGGATGTTCGAACGGATCGAACGGGAACTGATCGTTCCGGTCTCCTCCGAACGCTGAGCCCCTACGCGGGGCGGCGACCTCCCCCACGCTACTCATGAAGAGCCGCTGTCTACGCCAGCTTTGGGGTGGACTGGCCAAGCTCTCTCTCCATCGCGTCCTCTCCGCCACCATTCGCTCCACATGACCTGTTTCCTTCTTGAACGGTCAAGAATTGCGCGGCGAAGTACCCCCGGAACTGAAACCAATTCAACTACCGGGGGTGCGAAGTACCCCCGGAACGGAAACCATTTCAACTACCGGGGGTGCGAAGTACTCCCGGAACAGGCTTGCGCCTGCTCTCTTCCCTCCTCTCAAGAATGGGCGCGTCTACGCCGCGCAAGTATGATCCGGTTGAGGGGGGGTGCGAAGACGCGGCCATGCGGGCGAGCGAGGAAGATCGCTACCCCCGCAGAGAGGGTAGCCAGCCCCTGCAGAGGGGGCTAGAAGTTGGAGATGAACAGGAGCGTGAAGGCCCCGTCCGACGTGAAGTCCCCCGCCCGCTCAGACAGGTAGGAGGTATACCACGACGCCAGGCTCGTCCCTTCCGAGAGCGAGAGGCGCGCGCCGACCGTCGCCTCCTGGTCAGCCTCCGGTGAAGCGGGGGCGCCCGTGGGGGAGGGGGCCGACAACGAGCGGTAGGCCGCCGCGCAATTCTTGACCGTTCAAGAAGGAAA
>JADGCD010000253.1 GCA_015229165.1 Nitrospinota bacterium
TTCTTGTGGTGTTCCTTGTTGTGCGTAGTTAGCAGATTGATTGAGCGCCAATAGATCAGCGATAGTATTTCCTTCTCCCATTTGTTCTGCGAGTTGTTGTCCTTGTTGGCTCTGTATATTCAAGTTTGGCCCAAGATTGCCACCAGCAATACCCGGAATAGCAGGCTTCATAAACTGTTGTGGTAGTTTGGCAAGCTGTTCAGACAAGCCATCCATCTTCTTCTGCTTCTCTGCCTCACGCTTGTATGCCTCAAGCTTTTCTTGATTCATCTTGTTCAGCGTGGCATTGGTTTTCATTTGCTGCCATTGACCAAACGCATCGGTTAATTCATTACCGAAGCCTCGCGGTTTTTCATAAGGACTACGAAAGCCTTGACGCATGAGAGCCAACCCTAAAGGCATTGCCCCGCCAGTCTCAGGGTTCATGAAGGCTTGCAACATTTCTGATAAATCTGCCATGATTATTCCTTACGCTGCTTTCTGTTCTGTAATATAAGGCGGTACAGTTCTTTCAATCCGCTCCATTTCACGCCCGTAATACTCTGCCGTTTGCAGGAAATTATCCTTCACCAATTTTTGTTCTTTTTCGTCCAAGTTCAGGATAAATTCTTTTAAATCGCTGCCATGATCTACATCATGTACCGCGTGATAACGTAATGTCCTTATCAAGTCTTTACCATAAATTTCTTCCAGGGCTTCTATTTCAGTCATAGGTAAAGGGTGGCATTCAAGAAAAGCCATATATCCCAAAAACGCAACAGGGTTAGCGTAGTTGATAATGTAAAACTGGCTTCCTACCATAGCGCCTACTATCGGGTTATAAGGAATTTGTTTTACATCAACTCCAATAGACAATAAATCATCTGCCAACCATTTTTCATGGCCTCTTTCTTCTTCCAGATGAGTTTTTAAATAGTCCAATAGCTTGCCTGTACTTTTGCTTACCGCTAACTCTAGCAATGGTTCACTCGCAATGATTACTTGATACAAGAACATTGCTTGCGGAATGTAGTATTTTTTGTGGTCAATTATCTTCATAATTAGAAAACAGTAGTGAAGGCACAAGAGATAATAAACCACCAATGGTTCCAAGCGTACTATCACCACCACCATAATTAGGTTGTGTACCAGTTGTATTCGATGTACTAGTACCACCTTGGGCACCATTCAACAACGCCAGATAATCATTCAGCTGGTTATAAGGCAGTCCTTGTTCATACTCCCATCGTTTGATAGCTTCATTCAAGTCTGTCTGAGCAATGTTTTCTTTCTGTGTAGCCAAGTCATACAACGAACTTGCCGGTTTCATGCCAATATCTAAGAATGTCGGGCTGAAAGACAATCCCTTGGCTAGAGATTCCATTCCTTGATTGTATGCGTCTGCATAGATTCTCGATGTAGTGTCGCCAATCGCTTGCGAAGTCCGGCCAGCCGCAATACCTTCTGCTACACCTTGACGGCTACCACCATACTGACCAGACTGCATCGCGCCTGAGCGAATACCGGGCAGGATGTTTTCCTGATATTGCTGCATAATCGGTTGAATAGCCGCATTGGCAGCACCCTGCAACCAAGGGTTATTTTCCACATTTGGCGCATTCAACAATCGGCCATAAGCCGTGTTAATGTCTGAAATATTCTGAGGAAGTTGGCTGGTAGCCCACCACTGTTGGTAGTCTTGCGCTTGGGTTCTTAGCGGGTCAGGGTCAACGGTATATTGGCCTTCGTATAAAGCGGGGCCAGTCGATTCAGGTCCATATAGATTAGAGGCAGTTTCGTATGCGCTTGTCAGGTATGGCTGAACACCTTCCCAAGGATCGGCTTTTTGAACAGTGGTTTGGGTTCCACTACTACCGCCACCACTATCCCCGCCACCGTTATATCCAGGATGTTTTAACCAACCGAATTTATTTGCACCAAACATTAGTCTAACCTCCGCGTCATTACAACGTGACGCTTTTTCCAATTACGTTTAGCCAGAATTTTCTCGAATCCCGGTCTGGTTATTGCTCTCAATAAATCACATCCATTTTGTCTGGCCCATTCAGTTATATCATCGAACATTAGCCAATGCTTATCTGTTAATGTATCCGCATTAAAGACCCAAATCAAACATTCTTTTATGTCCGGTTTAATTAAAATCTGAGTGACCATAACCGCATCTAAATTAGTTGTTGTCCATAGCTGTGCATCACGATTCATAATCAAGTTATGTAGATCGTTAGCCGTAGTTACATCATTACCGTAATGAAATAAAGTGTACTCAATACGGTCTTTAACCATATCCCATACATTTTCTACTTCGCTATGTCGAACACCTACCAGCATTACTGACCGCCCCACAAAGAGTAGTTAGGCGTAAACCCCTGTCCACCGCCCATATCATATGGAGACAAACCAGTAGCAGTAGGTTGTGGCGCTTGACCCGGCATACCAGGTGGCATCTGGAAACCGCCGCCCGGCATGAAGCCTTGAGGTGCAGGAGGCTGACCGCCTTGTTGACCTTTAAGCATGTTCATAAACCCTGGGCTTTGCATCAATAGCGGCAGAAAGCCAGCAGCAGCCATACCGGGCTTTTTCTTGGCAATACCTGCACCCATCAAAGCTGGACCCATCATTTGCATCAACCCAGCCATACCGCCACCAAATGGTCCTTGTCCTTTCATGATATATCTCCTTAATAAATACCGTTTTTGACTACATCAAATTCTAACGATTCCAATTCCATAGCATCGTTAGCACTCATTGAGGCTTTCCATGCGAAGTAACGACCACGCACATAAGGCCAAATTTCTTTGTCTGTACCAATGGTAAATGTCTGGTCTTTCCAAGTCACCGTTCCGTCTGGTTGTTCTTGGCTAC
>JADGCD010000254.1 GCA_015229165.1 Nitrospinota bacterium
ACTTCGCCGGGTGGAGCGTGGAGACCGAGGTGGAGTGGGAGCCCCGCTCGTTCTTCACCCTCACGCTGGGGCTGAACCGGGCGACAAAGGAATCCCCCCATACGTTGGGAAGCTACTACGTCGCCTCCGAAGGGGATCTGAAGCTGCGCTACGACATCCTCAGCTCCCTTCACCTGCGGGGGGAGCTCTTTTACGAGTTGGACGCCTACGAGGCGATCACCGCCGTCCAGCGGAACGACCGGCTGCTGGACGGCTCGGTGGAGTTGTCGGTGACCCCCCGCAAGTGGCTCGAGGTGGGGGGCCGCTACGTCTACTCCAGCCGCCGCTCCGACCTGCCCGATATCGACTATAATGCGAACATCATGACCGTATTCGTGACGGTCGATACAGAAGGAAAAGTGCGGGAGAAATGACGATGTACGCAACGGGACCGGTCAGACGCAAGCGGGGAAACCTGTGGGGGGCATGGGCGCTGGCGCTGCTTCTCATGACAGCCCCCACCCCCTTGGCCTTCGCCGACACCGCCGGGGAGTCCCCGGCGCCCGCAGCCCCGGAAGGGGAGACCGCCGCCGGAGAGTCGGCCGCGGCGCAGGTGGCGGGCGAATACCGGATCGGTGTGGGCGACGCGCTCAACATCATGGTTTTCGGCGAGCCCGAAATGAGCGTCCAGGAGGCGCTCGTCCGGGGGAACGGCAAAGTCTCCTACCCCCTGCTGGGCGAAGTGGACGCTGCCGGGAAGACCGCCCTGGAAGTGGAGCGGATCATCATCGACCGTCTTCAGGAAGGCTATCTGAAAGATCCGAAGGTGACCGTCTCCATCGCCCGTTACCGGATGATCTACGTCCGGGGCGAGGTGAACACCCCCGGCGCCTACCCCTACACGGAAGGGCTCACTGTCGACCGTGGGGTGACGCTGGCGGGAGGATTCAGCGAGCGGGGCGATCCGGACAAAGTCACCCTCATACGGGAGGACGACCCCGACAATCCCCTCAAGAATGTCACCCTGCAGGAGAAGGTCGGCCCCGGTGACGTCATCATTGTGGGAGAGAGCCTCTTCTGATCGTTCGCAGCACGCAGCAAGGCCGTCCGGAAGGGACGAGCCGGAGATCGGTACAATGAATATGACGCGCAATCCCTGGTACGCCCCCGTTCTGGCCCTGCTCCTGCTGGCCGGAGCGTGCGCCAAAGAGAAAGATCCCGGGACCCAGAACTACGAGGGGCTCTGGACCGGGGCCGGCACCTTTGTCGACACCTGCGTTCCGACCCAGTGCCAGTACCGGGGCTCCTTCGGGCTCGACCTCAAGGACGACGGCGTCATCGTCACCGGCCAGATGGACTTCAGCCTGGTGGTCGACCAGATCGAGACCGAAGGGTCGATATGCGAGAGCCGCCTCGTGGCGGCCGACTCGATCATCACCGATTTCGCCGTACTGGGGAACGTCCTCACCTTCACCGACCCGGAAGGGAACTTCTGGACGCTCCAGTACGCCGCCGACATTGTCCAGGGGACGGTGGCCAGCTCGCGCAAGGAGTGCGGCGGCTACGTCTCGTCGAACCTGGCCGGGTTCAAGACCAGCAAGGGGGGCGACACCGGCGTCGACACCACCATGACCTGGCGGATCGTCGACCAGTGCGACGACGGGGTCGCGGTCAACTACCGCTTCTACGACGTCGACAACAACCTCGAGTGGCCCGACCGTCCCGCCTACTACACCGCCGCCGAAGCCAACAAAACCTACCTGACCAGCTTCACCTGCCCCAAGGACGGCAAGGTCTGCCTCGGCGCCACCGACGCCGACAGAAAGTGGTCGTGGGGCGTCGGGCTTGAAGGGACGCACGACTGCATCGACTGCTGCTTCTTCTGCGACAGCACCGACATCGCCTACTATCCGCTCGGCTGCGACGGGATACCGGAAACGGCCGGGGTCAGATCGGACATGACCGCCCGCTGACTGTGGCCGCGCACACCCCCCCTGCGGCTCACGGGACGGCGCCGGTCACGGGCCGCGTCCGGTTCCGGACGCAGGGAGGGGCGGTCGTCCGTTGCGTGGCCCTTCTCCTTGTGGTGGCGGCGCTGGCGGGTCTCGTTCCGGCCCGCGCCGAAGAGAGCGTCGACATCGCCCCCCGCCGTCTTGACGAGATCGAACGCCGCTACGGCGACGAGGCCCGCGAACGGGTGGTCGATTGGCGCCTGCTGGTGCGGGATCATCGCAAGGACGACGAGTGGGACAAGCTCGAAGCGGTCAACGACTTCTTCAACGAATGCCGCTTCGTGGACGACATCGAGCATTGGAAGAAGGCCGACTACTGGGCCACCCCCATGGAAATGCTGGTGACCGGCGCCGGCGACTGCGAGGACTTCTCCATCGGCAAATACTTCACCCTCATCGAAATGGGGGTTCCCTCGGCGAAAATGCTCATCACCTACGTCAAGGCGCTGGAGCTCAACCAGGCCCACATGGTCCTGACCTATTACGAGACCCCCGACGCCGAGCCGTATGTCCTGGACAACCTGGTCGACGATATCGAACCGGCCTCCGACCGGGACGATCTTCAGCCGATCTACAGCTTCAACGCCGAAGGGCTCTGGCTGGCCAAGGAACGGGGACGGGGCCGGTCGGTGGGGGGGGCGGACCGCCTCAGCCTCTGGAACGAAATGAACGAACGGATGAAGGCGGAGCGGCAATAGCGCCGCGTTCCGCCACGGGGAGAAGGAGAGTCGCCTCATGAGCCTTTCACGTCAGTTGCTCCTGATCGTTTCGCTGCTGTTCACGGTGGCGTTCGGGGGGATATATGTCATGAGCGTGGCGAACATGCGCTCCTACCTCGCGGCCCAGCTC
>JADGCD010000255.1 GCA_015229165.1 Nitrospinota bacterium
TCACGAAGCCCATAGACCTGGATCATTTCATCCTGGCGGTGCAGGGCGTGATCAAGTTCTTCACCTCCGTCGCAAGCCTGCCCCGCCACTGACGCCCGGCGATTGGGGCTGGTTCTTTCCCTCGGAAATCCACTTGCCGCATCGAGGAGCCAGGGGAATCGGGTGAACGGCCTATGCGGCGATGAGGCTGGCGAGGAAGTCGTCGTCCCATGCGGCGACCTTGCGGCGGAGGCGGAGGGAGTCCTTGCCCGGCGCCTGTCGGATCAGGTTGTGAGCCATGTGCTTCAGGGTTGTGAAGTTAGCGGGAGCGTTCTCGGTTCGCACGCGGCATTCGTCGTCGCGGAAGACCATGTCCATAACCCAATGCAGGCTGTTCTCGATGGCCCAATGGCTTCGAATGATCGGACCGACGAGGGTGGCGATGAGAACCAATGATGTGATGTAAAATCTTGTCTCAGTCTCGATCTTGTCACCGCTCTCCCGCGTGCTTTCTACCACGACGACGCTCTTCAAGCCGGGCCATTGATGGCGTTCCTGGAGCCATGCGACATCATGGATCACCGTCGTCTTGCGGGTTTCAATCCGGCCATGGTCGCCATCGACCGTCTCGTCCTGGCTGATCGTCGTGTTCTGGAAGCCGTTGGCCGTCTGTTCGGCCACGAACACCTCGACATCCTCGCGCAGCGAACCCTGATTGCCCTTGAGCGCGAGCACGTAATCAGCCTTCTTGTCGATGATCTTCGCGGCGATATCGCGCTGGCATCCCATGGCGTCGATCGTCACGATTGCCCCTTCGATCGCCAACAGATCAAGCAACTTGGGAATAGCCACGATCTCGTTCGACTTTTCGTTCACCTTGACTTGGCCAAGCACGAGGCGTTGCCGAGCGGCGAAGGCCGAGACCATGTGAATGGGGGCCTTAGCGTCCTTCTTCTTTCCAGAACGCCGCACCGTCTTGCCGTCAATCGCGATCACGCCGCTTGGCGTCCCGGTGATCGACGCCACCCAGGATACGAAGCATTGCTGGAACTTCTCCGCATCGAGCGACGCGAAGATGTCTCCCAGCGTGTCATGTGGCGGCGTGCCATCCAGAAATGGGCGGAAACGGCGCAGCAGATCGAGCTTCTTCTGACCGAAGCGGGCGATGTCCGTGAACGCCTCCGCGCCAGCAAGCACCGCCAGCAGGCTCAACAACAACACCTCATCAAGGGGATACACCACCTTCGCGGCTTGCCGCGCGTCCGGAAGTGATTGAAAATGCTCCAGAAACGCGACCGTTTCGCCCAAGGCTCCCGACGAATCCATCACCCCCTCCCGCACCGGACATGAGGGATATGAGAGATTCAGAGTTTTTCCGCCGTGTCACGTCCCAATTCACCCGATTGCCCTGGGTTCACACCCCAGGGTGATTCGGTTCTGGCGGAACGGCCGGCGCGGTCGTGAAGGAAAGGCTTGATTTTGGTGCTGCATCCGATTCATGACCCAGATGTAGGGGATGGATTGGAGGGGGGGCACAAGTAGGATGCTGGCAGAGAATACGGGATCTGGCACACAGACGTTGTGGGACGCTTTCTGCGCGATGCCGGACCATCGTCGGGGACAAGGGCGTCGCTATCCATTGCCAGCATTGTTGACGATCGCCTTGGCCGCGATGCTCGCGGGGCGGCGGTCCCAACTCGCCATTATCCGGTGGGGACGCAAGTTGAATGCGGAGACGCTGGCGACGTTGGGGATACGGCGGGGGCGGATTCCGTGCCCCTCTGTCTGGTGCGAATTCTGGGCCGGCCTGAAGGTCGATGTGCTGGAAAAGCTCTTGGGCCAGTGGGTATTGGGCGAAACGGATCGTGACGAACTGACGCATATCGCCATTGACGGCAAGCGGCTGCGCGGCAGCCGCACTGGTGACACGCCAGGTGTGCATCTTCTGGCGGCCTTCTCTAGCCGTCTTGAGGGCGTCATCGGGCAGATCAAGGTCGAGCCCGACAGCAACGAAATCACGGCAGCCCTGGTGCTTCTGAAAGAACTTCCGCTGGAGGGTATGATCGTCACGGGGGATGCGATCTTCACGCAGAAGGAAATTTGCCAAACCATCATCGATCGGAGTGGCCATTATTTCTTCACCGTGAAAATGAACCAGCCGACGCTTCACGACGATATCGCACTGGCCTTCGGGTCCGATTCCCCCCTGTGCGCCGTGCGACCCGCCTGATCTTGACGTTGCCGAAACAACGGATAAGGGCCATGGGCGCGTCGAGACGCGCCGTCTTGAGGCGACGGCGACCCTGGCCGAGTATCTGGCCCTATGGCCTGGGCTGCAACAGGTCTGCCGCATCACGCGTACCCGCTGGATCAGGGGCAAGGAAACCTCCGAAGTCGTTTACGGCATCACCAGTCTGCCCCGTTCCCAAGCCTCGGCCGTCGCCCTCCTCGCCTTGTCGCGCGATCACTGGGGCGTTGAAAACCAACTCCACCATACGCGTGACGTAACGCTCGGCGAGGATGCCTGCCGCGTCCGTACCGCCAACGCTCCTCAAGTCCTTGCCGCCTTCCGCAATACCGTGCTGACCTGCCTGCGACGCCTTGGCCTCAAGCCCGTCGAGGGCCTTGAACACTTCGCCGAGAACCGCGCGAAAGCCATCAACCTCGTGCTGACCGGCAGAACCGAATGACCCTGACAAACTCCGGATTCCCCGACGCGGCGCGAGCACGGTGTCACCCTGACGGCGATGGGGGCAGGTTCTTTCCCTCGGAATCCACTTGCGACGTCGAGGAGCCCGCTATTTCCACATTGGCCGCTTCCGGCGTGTTGGTGGCGGCGATGCCGAACAG
>JADGCD010000256.1:0-887 GCA_015229165.1 Nitrospinota bacterium
GGGCCATCGGGGGCGGTCAGCGTCACAGTCTCTTGTAGCAGGAGGTCGGCTTCGTCGCGACGTCCCAGCGCGGCCAGCGCCAATCCCCGGTGATACCGGGCGGGGGCCGGGTCGGCGGGACTCTCGCCCCGTTCGAGCAGGGGGAGGGCCGCGTCGTATCGCCCCAGGCGGAAAAGGTGAATGCCCTGCGCGTACGCCTCCGGTCCGGCCGCCGGGTCGGACGCCGACCGTCCCGACGGGTCGAGGTGGTGAACGGCGGTCGCCTCCGGGACCACGTCGAGGGTGAACCCCGCGTCGGCGGCCCGGTGGCAGAAGTCGACATCGTCTTTCTGGTGGTTCATCCGGGTCTCGTCGAACCGGACCCGGGTGAAGACGGCCCTCTTGATGGCCATGAAACAGCCGGAGAGATAGGCATCGGGGCCGGTCTCGTCGTACCCCATCATGCGCGGCGGGCAGGCCGGGTCGGCCCGGCTGGCCCAGCTCCAGTCGTACCACCGGGCGCCCGCCGGGGTAACGACCCGGCAGCCGAGAATATCCGCCGTCCCCAGCCGGGGGGCGAAGGCCGCCCACCAGCCGTGCGTGAACTCCATGTCGTCGTCCAGCAGGATCACCGGGTCGCCGCAGGTGGCGTCGATCCCGGCGTTGCGCATCCGGCAGATGGCGGCCCGTCGCGCTTCGTCGGGCAATGGAACCAGCCGGGCGCCGTCGGGGAGCGGGGCGGCGACGCCGACGATGACGATCTCCGGTTCGACGAGCCCTTCCTGCTCCCGGAGGCTCGTCACCAGCCGGGCCAGCGACGCGGGACGGGCGCCGCCACTGATGATGACGAAGGCGGGGCTTGTCACACGCCCCC
This sequence comes from Nitrospinota bacterium, assembly GCA_015229165.1. Lineage (GTDB taxonomy): Bacteria > Nitrospinota_A > UBA7883 > UBA7883 > JADGGD01 > JADGCD01. Next base: position 854 of record JADGCD010000256.1, read on the forward strand.
CAGACCGAGACGACGGGCGTTTTTGACGTTGTCC
>JADGCD010000256.1:905-2810 GCA_015229165.1 Nitrospinota bacterium
GATCGACCCGCACAGGGTGAAGCAGACGCACCGTTCAGGCGCTTTTCCGGCGGTCGGCAGATTGAACGAGAGCTTGCGAAAAGCGGCGTACTCCTCCCCTTCCCATATCTCCCGGAAGGAGCGATCGTTGATGTTCCCGAGGCTCGCGCCGCAATAACAGCAGGGGCGGACGCTGCCGTCCTCCATGATGAGGGCGTAGGTCCAGCCGACGAGGCAGGGATGGCGCCGGTAGTAGTCGGGATCGGCTTCGTCATTGTCCCCCCGCCAGAGCCCTGCGAGGAACCGGGCGTTGGTGTCGATACCGGCCGCTTCCAGCTCCCGTCCGGCCTGTTCCAGCGCCGGGGCGAGGGCTGCCTTGGTCGCCGGGTCGAGAGTGACCTCTTTCGCCCACCGGTGGGTGGCGTAATTCTGGAACACCCCCTCTTCGGCGCCGACGGCCATGACCAGCCGGGCGAAGAGGCCGATCTCCGCGGCGGTCCGGGCGTTGACCACCATTCGTAGCGACAGCCGGGGGCGCTCGGCGCGGCGGCCCAGCTTCGTGAGCCGCTCCACCAGCGTGGGGAAGAATCCTTCCTTGGCGGGGCCGTTCACCAGCGCATAGGTTTCGGCGGTGGCGGCGTTGACCGAGATGTTCAGGATGTCGAGCCCGGCGCCGATAAGGCCGTCGAGTTTTTCGTCGGTCAGGGCCAGCCCGTTGGTGGTCAGCATGCAGCGGATACCCGCCCCGGTGACGGCGGCCACGAAGGGGACGATCTCTTTGTGCAGGAGCGGCTCCCCCACCCCCACCAGCGAAATCTGCTCCACCTCCATCGCCTTCGCGTCGGCCACCAACCGGTGGAAAACCGCCGGGTCGAGCTGGTTCTTCGGCGCCGGGGTGTCGCTTTCCGGGCGCCGGTGGCTGAAGGTGGCGCAGAACTCGCACGAGAAATTGCAAAAGTCGGTGACCCCCACTTGCAGGCCGAAGGGGCCGGTGAAAGGGGCGACGCCGCTCTTGACGCCGAGGCGGACCAGCTTTTCCTTTGCGGTCAGGCTCATCGCCCCTCCCCCCGGACGAGGCGTGCCACCAGCTCGTCGAACCGGACCGTGGGACGCCAGCCGAGCCGCCGGGCCGCCCGGAACGGATCGCCCGGACGGGTGGGCCGATCGACGGGACGCACGAGGGCCGGATCGACGACGACCAAGAGCGCCCCGGTGGCGGCGCAGACACCGGTTTCGCCGAGCCCTGTCCCCTCCCAACGGATGCCCCGTCCTGCGGCGGCGAAGGCGGCGGTCGCGAACTGGCGGATGGTCCGGGTCTCGCCGGTGGCGAAGACGTAGTCGCCGGGGCGTTCGGCGTCGAGGGAGGCGATCATCCCTTCGACGAACTGGGGCGCCCATCCCCAGTCCCGGGCCGCGTCGAGGGCGCCCAGAGGCAGGGGGGGGCCGTTCCCGTTGGCGAGTCGCCGGGCGGCTTGGACGATCTTGGCGCTGACGAACCCCTCGTCCCGTCGGGGGGACTCGTGGTTGAAGAGAACGCCCGAGACGGCGAAGATGCCGTATCCGTCACGGGCCACCTTCGCCAGCAGGTGGGTGGCCGCCTTTGCGGCGCCGTAGGGGGAGACCGGGCCCAGCGGCGTCGTCTCGTCCCATGGTCCCGGGGCGTCCGGGTCGAAGATCTCGGACGACGAAGCCAAAAACAGGCGGCAGTCGCCCGCCAACCGGGCGTCGACAATCCCCCGGATCAGCGTGGCCGCAGCGGGGGGCTGGGTGGCGAGAACCGCCGCCGGATCGGCGAAGCTTCGGGCCACGCGACTCTCGGCGGCGAGGTGGAAAAGGCGGGTCGGCGCGACGCGGCGCAGGATGTCGGCCATCCCCCGGCCGTCGGTCAGGTCGGCTTCGTGCAGCGCGATACGCTCCGGCGGCAGA
>JADGCD010000025.1:0-1387 GCA_015229165.1 Nitrospinota bacterium
CCCCGCGGGCAACCCCCCCTCCCCCTCCGCCTCCCCCCCCCCAACGTCACCGGGGCGCTCCATATCGGACACGCGCTCAACAATACGTTGCAGGACATCCTGGTCCGCTTCAAGCGGATGGACGGCTATAACGCCCTCTGGATGCCGGGGACCGACCACGCCGGGATCGCCACGCAGAACGTAGTGGAGCGCAAACTGGCCGCCGAGGGGACCGACCGCCACGCCCTCGGGCGGGAGGCGTTCGTGGAGAAGGTCTGGGAGTGGAAGGAGATCTACGGCGGCCGGATCATCAACCAGCTCAAGCGTATCGGCGCCTCCTGCGACTGGGAGCGGGAGCGGTTCACCATGGACGAGGGGCTGTCGCGGGCCGTGCGGGAGGTCTTTGTCACCCTCTACCACGAGGGGCTGATCTACAAGGGGGAGTACATCATCAACTGGTGCCCCCGCTGCCACACGGCCCTGTCGGACATCGAGGTCGAGCACGAAGACAAGGTCGGCCACCTGTGGCATATCACCTACCCGGTGGAGGGGTCCGACGCTTCCTTCGTCATCGCCACCACCCGGCCGGAGACGCTGCTGGGGGACACGGCGGTGGCGGTCCACCCGGAGGACGAGCGCTACAAACATCTTATCGGCAAGAACGTCCTGATCCCGCTCATCAACCGGCCGATCCCAATCATCGCCGATGAATACGTCGACATGGCCTTCGGCTCGGGCGGGCTGAAGGTGACCCCGGCCCACGACCCGAACGACTTCCAGCTGGGCAAGAAGCACGACCTGCCGCTGATCAAGATTTTCGACAAGGACGCCATCGTCAACGAAAACGGCGCCCAATACGCCGGGCTCGACCGCTACACCGCCCGGGCGCAGATCGTGGACGATCTGGATGCGGCGGGGCTGCTGGTGAAGATCGACGACCATAACCACGCGGTGGGAACCTGCTATCGCTGCGCGTCGGTGGTGGAGCCGGACGTCTCTCCCCAATGGTTCGTGAAGGTGGCGCCCCTTGCGGCCCCGGCCATCGAGGCGGTGAAGTCGGGCGAGGTGAAGTTCGTGCCGCAACACTGGGAGAACCTCTACTTCGACTGGATGGAGAACATCCGCGACTGGTGCGTCTCCCGCCAGCTCTGGTGGGGCCACCGGATTCCGGCCTGGACCTGCGGCGACTGCGGACAGATGGTGGTGGAGCGGGTCGACCCGACCGCCTGCCCGGAATGCGGTTCGACGAACCTGGCGCAGGAAGAGGACGTGCTGGACACCTGGTTCTCTTCGGCCCTCTGGCCCTTCTCGACGCAGGGGTGGCCGGAGAAGACACCGACGCTCGAAAAGTTCTATCCCACCTCGACGCTGGTGACTTCGTTCGACATCATCTTCTTCTGGGTGGCCC
>JADGCD010000025.1:1397-16218 GCA_015229165.1 Nitrospinota bacterium
GGATGATCATGATGGGGAAGAAGTTCACCGGGCAGGCGCCTTTCGCCGACGTCTACATCCACGCCCTCGTCCGCGACGCCGAGGGGCAGAAGATGAGCAAGTCCAAGGGGAACACCATCGACCCGCTGGACGTGATGGAAAAGTTCGGCGCGGACGCCATGCGGATGACGCTGACGGCGCTGGCGGCGCAGGGGCGGGACATCAAGTTGGCCGAGGAGCGGATTGAAGGGTACCGCAACTTCTGCAACAAGCTGTGGAACGCCTCCCGCTTCGCCCTGATGAACCTTGACGGGTTCGACATGGCGACGACCAGCGTGGACCGGGACGATCTGGCGTTGGCCGACCGGTGGATTCTGTCGCGCCTGAACCACACCATCGCCGATGTCCGCCGCGCGCTGGACGAGTACAAGTTCAACGAGGTGGCCAACGCGCTCTATCGTTTCACCTGGAACGAGGTCTGCGACTGGTATCTGGAGCTGTCCAAGCCCCGCCTCTCGGGGCGGGAGCCGGGGAAGGAGGCGGCGCAACATACGCTGGCCCACGTCATGGAGACGACGCTGCGGCTCCTCCACCCGATCATGCCGTTCATCACGGAAGAGCTGTGGCAGCGGTTCAAACCGTCGGGCGAGCCGGTGGCGGGCGCGTCCTACCCGAAGGTGGACGAAGCCCGGTTCGACGACGCCATCGAGGGGGAGATGGCGGTGGTCATGGAGGTGACGGTGGCCATCCGCAACATCAAGGGGGAGCTGGGGGTGAAGCCGGCCCAGCCCCTCTCGGCGTTCCTCTACGTCGGGGACAAGTCGCCGGTGGCCGACGTGGTGACGCGACAGGCGCCCTTCATCAACACGCTGACCAACGCCGCCGTCCGGCTGATCGGAAGCCGGGACGACAAACCGGCCGATTTCGCCGTCGGCATGGCGGCAGGCTGCGAACTCTTCGTCGACCTTGCCGGGCTCGTGGACATGGACGAGCGGCGCAAGAAGGTCGAAAAAGAGCTGGCGAAGCTGGAAAAAGAAATCGCTGTCTACGACAAGAAACTGTCGAACGAACGGTTCGTCGCCAACGCCCCGCCGGAAGTCGTCGAAAAAGACCGACTCAAACTGGCGAAGTTCAAAGAAGAAGCCGATAAACTGCGAGCCTACCTGTAAGAGGAGGACGTACTTTCTTTTTCAAAAAAAAGTAACGTCCTGGGGGTTTCCATGACGTTTGGCGTGGCGGTGCGGGATCAGCCGGTTCAGTACCTCAAGGGGGTCGGGCCGAAGAAGGCCGAGCTGTTGACCAAGCTGGGCGTCGTCACCGTCAGCGATCTGCTCTTTCTCTTTCCCCACCGTTACGAAGACCGGAGCGCCGTCAAAAAGATCGCCGAGATCGAAGCCGGGCAGGTCGAGAGCGTCCGGGCCACCGTCCGGGAAACCAGCGCCTCCTACCGGTCGCGCGGCGGGCGACGCGTTTTCGAAGTCTCCTTCGGCGACGAGACCGGCGTGCTGAAAGGAATCTGGTTCCGCGCCCCCGCCAAGGCGTATCAGGCCCGGTTCGAAGCGGGGAGCCGCTGGCTCGTCACCGGTAAGGTCGACTTCGACAAATACAAAGGGAGCAAGCGGGTCACCCATCCCGAATGCGCCCCGCTGGGGGACGAAGAGGGCGACGACGAGGGGGACACCCTCGGACCAAAAATCCTCCCCGTCTACCCCCTCACCGAAGGATTGCCCCAACGGGCCGTCCGTAGCGCCCTGCTCGCCGCGCAAGAATACGTCCACGACCTCGTCGATTTCCTCCCCGACAGCCTGAACCAGACCTACCGCCTCCCCCCGCTGGCCGAGGCCCTCCGGCAGCTCCACTGGCCCGAGCCAGACGCCGACGTGGCCCGGCTCAACGCCTTCGACACCCGCGCCCACAAGAAACTGGTCTTCAACGAATTCTTCATCACCCAGGCGGCGCTCGCCCTCAAGCGAAGGCAGGAGCGGGCCGCCCCCGGCGACCCCTTCGATGTCGGCGACGCATTGATGGCCAAGATTCGGTCCGTCTTTCCCTTCCCCCTCACCGGCGCCCAGAGCCGGGCGCTGGACGAGATCGCCGGGGATTTCGCCAGCGGCCACCCGATGAACCGGCTGTTGCAGGGAGACGTCGGCTCCGGCAAGACCGCCGTGGCGCTGGGGGCGGCGCTGATCGCCGTGCGGAACAAAAAACAGGCCGCTCTCATGGTCCCCACCGAAATCCTGGCCGCCCAGCATCACCGGAACCTGACCCGGCTGCTGGCCAAGACCCCGGTGAACGTCGTCCTGCTGACCGCCGGCTCCGACGGAAAGAAAGAGACGCAGGCCGCCATCGCCGACGGAAGCGCCCACATCGTCGTCGGCACCCACGCCCTGATACAGGATGGGGTCGCCTTCCACGACCTGGGTCTTGCCATCGTTGACGAGCAGCACCGGTTCGGCGTCCGGCAGCGGGCGGCCCTTATGGCCCGGGGGCATCGGGTCCACGCCCTCATCATGACCGCCACCCCCATCCCCCGGACGCTGGCCATGACCGCCTACGGCGACCTCGACGTCACCGTCATCGACGAGCTGCCGCCGGGGCGGACCCCCATCGAGACCACCGTATACCCCCCTTCGCGCCGGGGCGACGCCCTCGCCCGTCTGCGGGAGGAGGTGGCCAAAGGACGACAGGCCTACGTCATCTATCCGCTGGTGGAGGAGAGCGAGAAGCTCGAACTCAAGGCCGCCACCACCATGTTTGAGGAGCTGCAAAAGGAGGGGCTGGCCGGTCTGCGGCTCGGCCTGACCCACGGGCGGATGAAACCGGCGGAAAAAGACGCCGTCATGGCCGCCTTCCGCGACGGGACGGTCGATGTCCTTGTCTCCACCACCGTGGTAGAGGTCGGCGTTGACGTGGCCAACGCCACCGCCATCATGATCGAACACGCCGAGCGGTTCGGCCTGTCGCAGCTCCACCAGTTGCGGGGGCGGGTGGGACGGTCGAGCCACCGGTCGTGTTGCCTGCTGATGGCCGACACCGGCCCCGGCGCCCCTGGCTGGGAGCGGCTCAAGGTCATGGCGCGCCATCAGGACGGCTTCGCCGTCGCCGAAGCGGATCTGGCCCTGCGGGGGGCGGGGGACTTTTTCGGCGTCAAACAGTCGGGGGTGGCCCAGTTCCGGCTGGGCGACATCCTGCGGGACCAGGTCATCCTGGCCGAGGCGCGCAAGGTGGCTTTTGCCGTGGTGGAGCGGGATCCGACCCTTTCGGCGCCGGAATGGGCTACCCTTAAGAAAGGGATCGAGGCCAACTGGGCCACCCGGTTCGCCCTCGGAGAGATCGGCTGAGGAGACGTCATGACGCGACGGATAGTGATGGCCCTGTGGGCGGTCTTGATCGCCGGGTGCGACTCCGGCGCCGACGGATCGTATCAGGGATACGTCGAGGGGGAGTACGTCACCGTGGCCGCGCCGCTGGGGGGGACGGTGCTCACCCTCAACGTGGCCGAAGGATCGCGGGTGGCGCGGGGAGAAAAACTCTTCGAACTGGACACCACCGCCGAAGAGGCGCAACTGGCCGAGGCGACCGAACGGGCCTCCGGGAGCGGCGAAACCCCCACCGGCGCCGGGTCGTCGCAGCAGGCCGCCCTCGAAGCGGCGCGGGATCAGGCTGCCGCCGATCATGCCCTGACCGTGGTCGAGCTGCGGCGGGCGCAACGGCTCTTTGCGGCCAAGGTGATCGACCGGGCGACCTTCGACGTGGCCGAAACCCGCGAAAAAAGCGCCGCCGCCCGGTTGGCGCAAACGAAAAGCAACGTCACCGGCGCCGCCGCGTCGGTCCGGGCGGGAGACGCCGTGGTGACGCAGGCCCGCTGGAGGCTCGACCAGATGCGGGGGACCGCTCCCGCCGAGGGGATCGTGACCCTTGTCGCCCGTCGTGAGGGGGAGTGGGTCCCCCCCGGGGGCGGGGTTCTGCGGCTCCTCCCCGACGCCGGAAGGGTGGTCCGTTTCTTCGTGGCGCAGGCCGAGCTTCCCTCCTTCACGCCGGGGACGAAACTTTCCGTCGTCGCCGACGGAGCGCCCGCGCCGGTCGAGGCCACCGTCACCCGGACCGGCGCCACGGCGGAGTACACCCCCCCCTTCATCTACAGCCGGGAGAGCCGGGAGAAGATGGTCTTTCTGGTGGAGGCCCGCCCCGACCGCCCCACCGACCTGCCGCCCGGATTGCCGGTGACGGTGACCCGCGCGCCATGACCCCGCGTCCGGTCATCGAGGTGACGGGCCTCTCCAAATCGTTCCGGGGAGTCCCGGCGGTGCGGGGGATCTCCCTGACGGTGGAGGAGGGGGACATCTTCGGCTTCCTCGGCCCCAACGGCAGCGGCAAGACCACCACCATCCGGATGATCTGCTCCCGTTCCCGCGTCATCGCCACCCCGGTCACCAGCACCATCGTCATCGTCAGCACCACCCCCAGAAGCCCCGGCACGATGTTGTAGCGGGTCACCCCTTCCGGGTTGAACTTCCGATGGACCGTCAGCGTCGCCGCAGGGATTCCGGGCGCGCCGAAGAGCGACGGCACGATGACCGACGCCGCCCCCACCGCGTTGGCCGCCGCCACCGGGTCGGTGGCGTCCACCTCCAGCAGGATCGACGGCGACTCCCCCCGCAGCAGCGCGACTTCGAAATCGGCGGGGAACGACAGGACGAACTGGACCTCCCCGGTGTCGAGGAGCCGTTTCGCCTCCCCCTCCGACACCATCGGCGCCATGAAGTCGAAGTAGCCGCTGTTCTTCATGGCCGCCGTCAGCGCGCGGGTGTGGTCGCTCTCCTCGTGAAGCGTCACCGCCGTCGGCAGCCCCTTTGGGTCGAAGTTGATGGCGTAGCCGAGAACGATCAACTGCATGATCGGGATGCCGATCATGATGGCGAACGTCACCCGGTCGCGGCGCATCTGGCGGGATTCATGTTCCCGTTCCGGGGGATGCCGGTCTGGGCGCAATGGATCGGCTCGGCGCTGCCGCTGACCCACTTCCTCCGGGTGATCCGGGGGATTCTGCTCAAGGGGCTCGGGTTCGCGGAGATCCTGACGTTCCTCTGGCCGATGGCTCTCTTCATGGTCGTCGCCCTCACCATCGCCGTCATCCGCTACCGGGAGACCCTGGACTAGGCGCCCTGCGCGGGCGCGGTGCGATCTGCTCTGCCGTTGTTTGTGATGAGTCGGCCTCCTCGCCGCCCTGGGCCGAAGGGATGCGACTTCCGCCGGTCGTCGCTTCTGGAAGATGAAGTCCCCCCGGAACGGAAATCGATACAACTACCGGAGGTAAAGGCGCCAAAGAGAAGCGGGTCGCCGAAGGCTCTTACTTCGTCTGGGCCGAGCGGGTCGAGTCTTTCTTCTGGATCGACTCCTGCACCAGCGTGGGGGAGACGGTCAGTCCGTTGTAGGCCTTTACCGACTTCTCCCACGCCAAAAACCCCTCCCGCGAGACCCGGACGAAATGGACCCCCTCCTTGAGGGTGACCTGCACCGGGGTGGTTCCGACGTAGACGCCATCGACCTCGATGTCGGCGTTGGCGGGGTTGCTCTCCACCAGCACCGAGACTTTCCGGATGGTGGGGGGAAGGACGGTGGTGGTGATGACCGCCGTCGGGTTCTTGCGGAAGGTCTCTCCCACTTCGACGGTGGAGGCGGCCCCGCCGCCGGTGACCGGGGTTTCAGCCCGGATGTTCCCGGTCATCATCCCCTCGTCGGCGCGAACGGCGACGGGAAGGAGCAGGAGGACGGCCGCCAGCGCGGTCGACGCGATACGGTTCATGGTTCGGTTCTCCTTGTCGTGTCCCGGTCAGAAGGGGGATTCGCCGGTCAGCAGTTTGATCATCTTGCCGTTCATCCTGAGATTGTAGGAGCAGGATGAAAGGATCAGCGGGGTGTTGACGTCGATCAGACGGGCGTTGATGATAACGCTGTCGTCGGTGGCGACGTAGGTTCCGGCCAGCACGGCCCGGGCGTTGCTGCGTCCCAACAGCTCCCGGGTGTCGCGGGAGAGGATCATCTCCCCCACCTCCTCCCGGATGAAGATGTCGCGCCCCTTGCGGATCTCGGAGACGGTGAACCCGGCCAAATGCATCTCGTTGAGGAGCCGCTCCGCCAGCACCCGCCCGAAGACCGACGACCGGTTGAGGTTGTTGAGATCGACGAAGGTGGTGACCACCACCGGCTGGTCGAGCACCTCCCGGGCGCGCAACTGGCTCTTGATGACTTGGGCCATGTAGCGGGCGCCGAACTCGTCGTTGGAGGCCATCTGGCCGGAGCCTCCCATCCCCGCCCCTCCGGCGGCGCATCCGGTCGCCCAAAGGAGGAGGAGCGCCGTCAGGCCGTTCCGTATTCCGCGCATGTCAGTAGCCCTCCACCGTCTCGCCCGGCATGACGGTCGTCACTTCGTGTTCGAGCATGGCTTTCACAAAGAGGTTTTTGGGACCGGCGTCGACGGTCATCTGCCCCACGCCGACCACTTTCTTGCTCTTGGCCATCACCAGCCGGGCGTTGACCAGGAGCTGGTCTCCGGCCCGGGTGTAGGCGCCCACCAGGTAGGCGTCGGCGGCGTGGTCGCCGATGAGCTGGGACATCTCCCGGGTCAGGGCCAGCTCGCCGATCCGAAGGTCGGTATAGATTTCGGGGGTGATCCGCACTTCGGCCACGTCGGCGCCGAAGGTGGCAAGCTCCCCGATGAGCCGGTCGGCGAGGAACCGCCCGAACGTGGTGGCCCGGTAGAGATGGTCCACATCGACGAAGGTGGCCACCATGATCCGGGGCGTCGCGCTGTCGGCCCCTTTGGGGGCGGTTTCGTAGGCGTTCTGGGCCATCTGCCGGACCATCAGTTCGAGGGTGGCGGAGTAGTGGTCGGTCTCCGGCTGCAGTTTGGGCCGATAGTTCAGGACGCCGGTCTGCGACGGTTCGGCCGTCGCCCCCTTTCCCCGGGCCCGATCCTGCGCCTCGTCGACCATCGCTTCGAGGAACCGGTCGCCCCGCAGATCCATCTGGGCCGTGGCGGCGGAGAGGACCGACGAGTCGGCGGCGGAGACGAGACGGACGTTGATGAGCGCCTGCGGGCCGGAGCGGGCGAAGGTCCCCACCAGCACGGCGTCGACGGGATGTTCGGCGGGGATCTGGTCGGCCTTGCGGGAGAGGGAGAACTCCCCCTCGCCGTCCTTGATGTAGTAGCCGGAGGTCTTCCGGGGTTCGATGACCCTAAAGCCCAACGCGCTCATCTCGGTCATCAGTTGTTCGGCGCAGACGCGCCCGAAGCCGGTGGCCAGATAGAGGTCCTCCACCGGCGCCAGCGTGGTCATCAGGATGGTGGTCCGGTCTCCTTTGCTGGGGGCGACGGCGCGGTACTGGCGGGGGGTGGCCTTCAGGGTCATCCCTCCCCGCGCTTCGGCGAGCTGCCGGGCGAGATAGCGCATCTTCCAGACGAACCGCTGGGTGTAGATCGATTCTTTGGGAGGCCAGGCGTCCATGCCGAACTCTCCCCGGTCGGGGGCGAGGTCGCCGCGAAAGTCGGGCTCCTTGGCGTAGGTGGCGCAGGCGGTCGCCCCGGCGGCGAGGGTCAGCGCGGCCCCCAGCAGGGCGGCGACGGTTCGGTTCGGTTTCACGGCGTTCTCCTATGCTCCCGGTTTCATCGGAATCACCGGCACGGCGATGCTGCGCCCCGGTCGTCCCTGGTCGAGCAGCTCTCCCACGGGGCCGCCGAAATAGTCACCCACCACCATCTGCCCCGCCGAAACCACGCGGCCGGTGTCGACGTCGATCAGACGGGCGTTGACCACCACCTGGTCGCCGAACCGGGAGTAGGCCCCGGTGACGACGGCGTCGACCTGGGCGCTGCGCATGAGGGCGGCGCTGTCGCGGGTAAGCGCCACCTCACCCACTTCAGGGGTGATCTTTATCTGCACCCGCTGGCGGATTTCCCGCAGGCGGAAGCCGAGTTTGAACAGCTCCATGCCCAGATCCTCGGCCACATAGCGGCCGAAGGAGCTGGTCTCTTCGAAGTTGTCCAGATCGACGAAGGTGGTGACGGCGACGGTCCGGTCGGTGGGGTCGAACTCCCGCAGCCGGTTGACCATCTCGATGGCGATGATCTGGATCTCTTTGTTGAACGCCTGCGCGGGGCCTCCTGCCTCCTGCTCCTGCTGGAGCCGGGTCAGGGAGGAGCACCCCCCCATCATCAGGAGAATCACCAGCCCGAAGAGGGTAACGCCGGGTCGCTTCACGGTCCGCTCCACTGTCCGTTGGTGGGGGAAAATGGCGCCGGTGGCGCAACGCATCCGTCAACGGATTGACGTCGCCACCGCTCCAGTCCCCCAATTTTTTGGTCGCTCTGCGACGTTTGCCGACATTTCATGGGGATGCCGTCAACGTCCTGGCCCCACGTCGGGGCCTGCCCCTGTTCATTGCAATTGCGGCGCCGCATTTTTCACACCCTCAGACAGGTGAAACGATTCATGACTCCCTTCTCCTTTGTAACCGCCGGTGGCCTAGTCTAGAATAGGGAACTTGACCTCCTTTGCCCGAAAGCGCACCGATGCTCCCTGACCTCGACAACCTGATCCGACCGTCGGCCGGAAAGCCGATCGCCCGGAAGATCATGCTGATCACCGGGGAGGAGTCGGGGGATCTCTATGCGGGGCGGCTCGTCTCGGAGCTGATCCGCAGAATCCCGGGGCTGGTGGTGGAGGGAATCGGCGGGCCCCGGTTCCGGGCGGCGGGGGGAACCTCGTTCTACGACATCAAACAAATGGCGGCGGTCGGCTTTGGCGGACCGCTGGCGAAGCTGGGGTTCTACCTCGGGGCGCTCAGGGAGGTGAAGGCCCGCCTTGCCACCGGCCAGTACGACGGGGTGGTCCTGATCGACCTGCCCGACTTCAACCTCCGGGTGGCCAAGGCGGCCGACGCGGCCGGGACGCCGGTCTTCTACTACGTGGCGCCCCAGTTCTGGGCCTGGCGCCGCTACCGGATCCGGACGGTGCAACGGTTCGTCGACATGATGATCGTGGCGCTGCCGTTCGAGGAGGAGTTCTACAAGGGGCGGGGGATCAACGCCCGCTTTTTCGGCCACCCGCTGCTGGACGAGCTACCGGAGGGGATCGACCGGGAGTCGCTGCGCCGGGAGTTCGGCGCGGGGCCGGGGGAGCTGCTGGTGGGGCTGATGCCGGGCTCGCGCGAAAGCGAGGTGGAACGCCACCTGCCGATGATGTTGGAGGCGTTGCGCCTGATCCGCAAGCGGACGCCGGTCCGGGGGGTGATCGCCTGCGCGGAGTCGATCGACGCGACCATGGTGGAGGGGGAGGCGAAGAGGGCCCGGATCGAGTCGCGGGTGGTCCGGGGAAAATCGTGGGAGGTGATGAACGCCTGCGATTTCCTGATCGCCAAGTCGGGGACGACGACGCTGCAGGCGGCCATCGCCGGGACGCCGACGATGCTGGTCTACAAGGTGGACATGATCTCCTACCTGATCGCCAGGGCGTTGGTCCACGTGAAGTACGCGGGCCTGCCGAATCTGGTGGCGGACGAGGAGGTGATGCCCGAGCTCCTGCAAGGCGAGGCGACGGCGGAGAATATCGCGACGGTGGCTCTCTCCTATCTGACCGACCCGCGCAAGCGGATGGCGCAAAAGGAGAAACTTGCGGGCATCCGTGCGGCGCTGGGGGAGCGGGGCGCCTCGGCCCGGGCGGCGGAGGCGATGGTCTCGTTCCTGGCCCGCATGTCGGCCGACCGCCGCTAGCTAGCGCCCAACGGGGGCGTCACCCGGAGGTCTCGGCCCCCTACGCGGGGGCAACGCGCGGGTCTCGCCAAAGCTCTCGACACCTTACCGGCACTCATTAAGAGACGGCGTCTCCGCCGCCTCTCTCGCGACCGGTATAGCCGCCCTTCACCGAGCACGAGTGAGCCTGCGGAGACCGCGACTCTTCGTCGACGGGTGAGGAAGAAGACAGGCGCAAGCCTGCTTGCGCAAGGCTCCAAGGGGGCGGGCTATTTGCCGTCGTTCTTTTTCAGGAACGCGATGAGGTTGGCGATCTCTTCGGGGGTCAGCTCCCGGTTCTTCATCGCGGTCATCGGCGTGTCGCTCTTGCCGAGGGCGGCCTTCATCGCCTCGGTCTCGGGCGCCTTGGCGTCCCACGTCCCTTGCGGATCGCCGATCCACGCGGTCAGCCACGCTTCGCTGTGCCTGCCGGTGGTCCCTTTCAAACCGGGCCCCACTTTGGCCGTGGCGCCCCGGTCATGACAGATGGCGCACTTCTGGTCGAACAGGGCTTCTCCGGCGGCGGCGCCGGTGAGGCGGGGGGAAGAGGGGGCGGGGTCGTTCTGACCGTCGCCCGATCGGGTGCAACCCGGCGCAAAGATCAGGACGGCGCCGAGCGCGACCGAGACACAAACCTGTTTCTTCATCAATCCCTCCCACGGTTACTTCTACGCCCGCGCGACCGGGGCCCTCTCCGGTAGCGCTCCCGCGACACGCGGGTCGATGATCAAGTATGCCGGATGGAAGAAACGATTCAACCGAAAACGGCCACTCCCCGGCGCAAAACAAAACGCCCCCGGCAAAGCCGGAGGCGTTCGGGTTTCCTGCGGGAAACGGGCGGCTTATTTGCCGTCGTTTTTCTTCAGGAAGGCGATGACGTTGGCCACGTCATCGGCGGAGAGGCCTTTCACCTTCATCGCGGTCTTGGGCTTGCCGGTCTTGTTCTGGCTGGCTTTCAGCGCTTCGGTCTCCGGAGCGGCGGCGTCCCAGGTGGCCTGCGGGTCGGAGATCCAGGAGGTCAGCCACGCATCGTCCTTGTGGCGGTCGGTGGCGCCCTTCAGGCCGGGGCCCATTTTCTTTTTGTCGCCCAGGTCGTGGCAGGTGGCGCACTTCTTCTCGAACACGGCCTGTCCGGCGGCGGCGTCGCCAGCCATGGCGGAGCCGGCGGACAGGGTGATGGCGGCAAAGCCAAGAACAACGGCGCCAGAGATCAGTTTCTTCATGTTACCCCTCCAAGGATTGTTGATTCGCACTACGCGCGGTGACAATGCATCACCGGATAGTGCCCCCAAAAAAGTGATGCCGATGGCCCTAGTATGCAGTTTGAGCCCGACAATTCAACTGGAAATCACGCATGAGCGGCGCTCGCATTCAAGCGAACAACGTTCGCGTTTTCAATGAAATACAGCATGATTCGACATTACAGTCGATTGCGCAGGCGATCAGCGTTCGCTTAAAACGCCATATTTTTTTGGATCGCCACAAAAAAACGCCTCCGGCAAAGCCGGAGGCGTTCGGGTTTCCTGCGGGAAACGGACGCTTATTTGCCGTCGTTTTTCTTCAGGAAGGCGATGACGTTGGCCACGTCATCGGCGGAGAGGCCTTTCACCTTCATCGCGGTCTTGGGCTTGCCGGTCTTGTTCTGGCTGGCTTTCAGCGCTTCGGTCTCCGGAGCGGCGGCGTCCCAGGTGGCCTGCGGGTCGGAGATCCAGGAGGTCAGCCACGCATCGTCTTTGTGGCGGTCGGTGGCGCCCTTCAGGCCGGGGCCCATTTTCTTTTTGTCGCCCAGGTCGTGGCAGGTGGCGCACTTCTTGTCGAACACGGCCTGTCCGGCGGCGGCGTCGGCGGCCATGGCGGCCCCGGCGGAAAGGGTGACGGCGGCAAAACCAAGAGCGACGGCGCCAGAGATCAGTTTCTTCATGTTTCCCCTCCAAAAAGACGGATTGAAGTGTTCCCGATGTGCGTTACACCACCGGATCAAACAACGACCGGGTGTGAGATCAACTCCCCCGACCGGCATTTCCTCGGGCATTGCGGAAGGAGCGCGAGTCGACAACCGGCTCCTCTCTTCCTCCCCGGACGGCCAACAGGACGGCAAAGAATATCCTGTTCGAATTCTTAAAACCGTTCCAGTCCATCACGGGTCGAAGCCGATAGTAAAGGCTCCCCCGCATAGTGTCAAGGCTTTCTTTGCTCGCTCTGCGAGCGGCCGAACCGCATTCTCCATTCTTCCCGTCCACGGCTCCCTTCGTCTCTGATAAGGTATGACGGACGGAGGTGAACCGATTGATGAAACGCCCGCTGATCGGCGTCAGCGCCTGCCTTCTGGGGCAGGCCACCCGCTACGACGGCGCCGACGCCACCGACCGGTGGCTCGTCCGCTGGTTGCACAAACGGGGGGAGGCGCTCCCGCTCTGCCCGGAGGTGGGCGCCGGGATGCCGGTCCCCCGCGCACCGATCCACCTTGTCGAACGGGGGGACGCAATCCGGGCCGTCGACCGGGCCACGGAGCGCGTCGACGAGACCGACCGGCTGCGGGGGTGGTTCGACCGGACCCTTCCCCACCTCGCCACGCTGGACGGGGCGATCCTGAAAAGCCGAAGCCCCTCCTGCGGCGTCGATGACACGCCGCTGGCCGGGGCCGACCGGACGACCCGCGGACTCTTCGCCGCATGGCTACATGACCGCTTCCCCCGCCTGCCGCTGATCGACGAAAAGGGGCTGGCCGACGGGGAGCGGCGCGACGCATGGTGGCGGCAGGTGACGGTCCGGCAATAGGTTTGACATTCTTTCGTCCGGGACGGTACGATGCGCCCACTTCCATCGCCCTACAGGAGACCCATGAAAAGCTTCGAGAAACGGTTCGAACAGGGGTTGCTTTCCACCCGGTTCGTGGTGCTGATCGCCGTGCTGGCAAGCCTTGCCACGTCGGCGGCGGTCTTTTTCCTGGCCACGGTCGATGTGGTGATGCTGGTGAGCCACATCCTCCATTACGCCGACGCCTCGCTGGTGGGCGAAGCCCGGATGGCCTTCCGCAACCAGTCGATCACCCACGTGGTGGAGGTGATGGACGGCTACCTGCTGGCGACGATCCTTTTGATCTTCGCGCTGGGGCTGTACGAAATCTTTATCTCCCCCTTCGACGACGAAGCGCACGAGGGGGGTGAGGCGCTCTACTTCAAGAGCCTCGACGATCTGAAGAACGCGCTGGCCCGGGTAATTCTGATCATCCTGATCGTGAAGCTCTTCGAGCACGCCCTCCAGATGGAGTTGGCGACCTCGCTGGATCTTCTGGCCTTCGCCGGGTCGATCGCGCTGGTGGGGCTGGCCCTCTACCTCTCCCACTCGGGAGGGGGAGGCAAGGGACACTGACCCGAGGCGTATTATTCACCGACTCCTGACCCTCTTGCGTTCGGCGGGGCGTAGAATGGCGTAGCGGGCGCCTTCCGATGACGGAGGGCCGCCGCCGTTCCTCCCAGTGGTACCTT
Organism: Nitrospinota bacterium; assembly: GCA_015229165.1. Classification (GTDB taxonomy): domain Bacteria; phylum Nitrospinota_A; class UBA7883; order UBA7883; family JADGGD01; genus JADGCD01. Next base: position 14,655 of record JADGCD010000025.1, read on the forward strand.
GCCGTATGCGCGGTCGTGACAAAATCGTTTTCGCCACGGGCGCCCTGATCCTGCTGGCCGCCGGGCTCGACCTGTTCCATCCCCTCTTCGGCCTCGACGACGCCCAGGAGGCGTCGCTGGCGACGCTGCTGATCGCGGCGCTCCTCTGGGTGACGGAGGCGGTTCCCCTCTTCGCCACGGCCTTCGTCATTCTCTTCCTGCAGGCGACGCTGCTCCTCCCGGCGCTGGAGGCCGGAGGGCATCCGCTACCGCTCCAGGCGATCCTGACCCCTTTCTTCTCGAACATCATCCTTCTCTTCCTCGGCGGGTTCGTCCTCTCGGCGGCCCTCCACCGTTTCCATCTGGACCAGCGGCTGGCCCACTGGCTGCTGGCCCGGGTGAAGGGGAACCCGAACCGCCTGCTGCTGATCATGATCGGGGTGTCGGGATTTCTTTCCATGTGGATGTCCAACACCGCCACGACGGCCATGATGTTCGCCATCGCCGCGCCGATCATCATGAGCCTCGAAGGGGCGCCCTTCGCCCGGGGGCTGGCCCTTTCGATCCCCTTCGCCTGCAACCTCGGCGGCATGGGAACCCCCATCGGCACGCCGCCGAACGCCATCGTCCTGTCGTATCTGGCCAAGGCGGGGACGCCGCTGTCGTTTCTGACGTGGATGGTGATGGCGGTCCCGGTGGTGCTGATCGCCCTCTTTTTCCTGTGGCGACTGCTGCTGGCGCTCTACCCAGCGGACGGCGTGGTGGTCGACTGCCCGATGGAGGAGAAGGGGCCGCTGACCGGGCAGGGGTGGTTCGTGCTGGGGGTCTTTGTCCTGACCTGCGTCGGCTGGATGACCTCCGACCTGCACGGCTATCCGACCGGGGTGGTGGCGCTGGTTCCGCTGGTTCTCTTCTTCGGCCTGCGGCTTCTCTCGACACAGGATTTCCGGACGCTGTCGTGGGACGTTCTTTTTATGCTTGGCGGTGGGCTGACGCTGGGGGTGGGGCTGGAGGCGTCCGGCCTTGCGGCGAAGATCGTCGGCGCCATCCCGGAGGAGACCAGCGTCTCGATGGTGATCGTGTCATTCGCCGTACTGACAGCGGTGATGGCGACCTTCTTCAGCCATACAGCCACCGCCAACCTGGTCATCCCCATCGCCGTGTCGCTGGGAGCGGAAACCGCCGCCCTTGCGGTGATCGTGGGGCTGGCCAGCTCCACCGCCATGGCGCTGCCGATCTCGACGCCGCCGAACGCCATCGCCTACGGGTCGGGGGCCTTCACCGGCAAGGACATGCTGAAAACGGGGCTCCTCGTCACGGTGGCGGTTCTGGCCCTTATACTGATAGCGGGACGGCTGTATTGGCGTCCGCTTGGTTTGGTGTAGAGGAGCGAACCGATGGAACTGCATCGACAGACCTGTCAGGCGTGCGGCTCGCGCGCCATGCGGATCACGCTGGTCCGGGAGGCGGGGGAGACCGACAAGGTCTTCGTAAAGTGCGCCGACTGCGGCGGATTCGTGGCCCGCTACACCATCGCCCAGCGGGGCTACTACCACCACGGCAAAGGGTTCGAGTCGTACCTGCG
>JADGCD010000257.1 GCA_015229165.1 Nitrospinota bacterium
CTCCTCCCCGTTGGGCTCCTTCACCGGCGTCACCATCCGCCCCCCCTCCGCCAGTTGCAGCGCCAGCGGCTTGGGGATCTCCGGCCCGCTGGCGGTGACGAGAATCACGTCGAAAGGGGCATGGCTCTGCACCCCGACGGTCCCGTCCCCCACGATGCAGACCACGTTGGCCAGCCCCAGCTCGTTGAAGATTTTCCGCGCCCGGTTGGAGAGCGCGTTGATCCGCTCCACCGTGAAGAGACGCTCCACCAGCTTCGACAGGACCGCCCCCTGATAGCCCGAACCGGTGCCGATCTCCAGCGCCGTTTCCGCGCCGGACAGCTCCGCCATTTGCGTCATCAGCGCCACCGTATAGGGCGAAGAAAGCGTCTGGCCGTGTCCGATGGGGGGGGTGGCGAAATCGTAGGCCCGCTCGGAGAGGGCCGATTCGATGAACCGGTGGCGGGGGAGGGCGCCCATCACCGACAGGAGCCGCTCGTCCCTCACCCCCCGTGCGCGCAGCTCCTCGACCATGCGGGAGCGACGCCCGGCGAAGGGGTCGCGGGGGGAGCGGGCGGCGGGCGGCGTCTTTCGGATCATGGGGCGCTGACGGCTCGGTTGGAGACTGGCGCTATTGTGCCGCTCCCGGCCCCGGTTGACAACGGCAAAATCGGAGAGGCACACTGACAGGTTATGAATCGTGAAGTATGGGCGAAAGTCCCCCCCCGGCTGGCGGCGCGGTTTCGGGCCGACCGGCCGGAAGGCGACGATGAAGAGATGGTCCGCGCCTGGTGGCGCTCCATCGTCTGCATGACCTGCGGCGGCTGTTGCCACTCGTCCCTGATTCCGATCACCGCCGACGATTTCGACCGTTTTGCGGCCCGTCTGGGCGTCGCCGACCGGAAGGAAGCCTTCGCCCGGGCCTTTCTGGCCGACACCGGGGCCAACGCCCCGGTCCATACCGTCGAGACCCGGCGGCATGGAGGGCGCTGCATGCTGCTGGAGAAACAGGACGGACTCTTCGCCTGCTCCCGCTGGGACCAGAGAGCCGACGTCTGCGCCGATTTCTTCTGCTGGCCCATGACCCGCTTCGCGCTGTACGACAGCGGCGAGCCGCAGGAGATGTTCGACACCGCACGGTCGTGGGACGAGAACTTCCTCTCCCTCTTCGACCGGGTCGTGGAGGAGATGAGCGGCGCCCTTTTCGCCGACGATCTCTTCCACTACATTCGTAGCCAGAAGGCCGAACAGTTCGCCCCCGTGGCGCCCGAGGATCTGTCGTGACCGCCAAGGGGCTCTTCGCGGTGGAGACCCTCGGCTGCCGCTTCAACCGGTACGAGACCGCCGAGATCGACTACGAACTGGAGCGGGCCGGTTACGTCCGGGCCGCCGTCGGCCAGACCCCCGATCTGGTGGTCATCAACACCTGCACCGTCACCGACCGGAGCGATTACCAGTGCCGGGCCGCCATCCGCAAAGTGAAAGAGCGGCACCCCGATGCCCTCGTGGTGGTGGCCGGTTGCTACGCCGAGACCAATCCGGCCGAGGTGGCCGCCATGGGGGAGGTCGACCTGATCCTCGGCAACGCCGAGAAGTTCGACGTGGCCCTGCAGGTGGCCCGGCTCGACCGGGGACGGAAGTCCCCCCTTGTCGCCGTCGGAGCCCAGGCCGACGGGGCGCTGCCGGTGCGGGGGGTGGAACGGCTCGAAGGGCGGACCAACGCCTATCTGAACATCCAGTCGGGGTGTGACGAAGTCTGCGCCTTCTGCGTGGTCCGGCTGGCCCGGGGGAAGAACCGGAGCGCCGATCCTGATCAGGTGGTGGCGCAGGTGGGGCGGATGGCCGACGCCGGGGTGAAAGAGCTGGTGCTGGCCGGGATCAACCTTGGCGATTACGGCAAGGGGGGCGGCCCCCCCTTTGCGTTTCTGGTGGAGAGAATTCTTCGCGAGACAAAAATCCCGCGCATCCGCTTCTCGTCTCTTAACCCGAACACCATTGAACCGGCGCTCATCGACCTGATGGCCGCCGATTCCCGGCTCATGCCTCATCTGCACATCCCCCTCCAGAGCGGGTGCGACGCCACCCTGGCCCGAATGCGCCGCCCCTACACCACCGATGACTACGAGCGCCTTGTGGAGCGGATTGTCGCCGCCCTTCCGGCGGTCGGTCTGGGGGCCGATGTCCTGACCTCCTTCCCCGGCGAGACGGAGGAAGAGTTCGAGACCACCCGACAGTTCATCGAACGGCTCCCCTTCACAACGCTCCACGTCTTCACCTTCTCCCCGCGCGAGGGGACCGAAGCGTGGGCGATGAAAGTGGGGGGCGTTCCGAAAGACGAAGCCCGCCGCCGCACCGGCGCTCTGAAGACCATCGCTTCCGGGAAGAACCATGCCGCCCGGAAGGCGGCCGTCGGCGCGGTCGTCCCGGTCCTTGTCGAGACCCGGCGCGACCGGGAGGGGATGCTGCGCGGCTTCACCCCCACCTATCTGCCGGTGACGATCACCGGCGACGACCGGCTGAAAGGGGAGATCGCCCCGGTCCGGATCGTCGCCGCCGGAGAGAGTCGGCTTCTCGGCGAAGCGACCCCATGACCGTCATTACCCTCACCACCGACTTCGGACTGGCAGACCCCTACGTCGCCATGATGAAAGGGGTGATCCTGGGCATCGCCCCGACGTGCGGATCATCGACATGAGCCACCATATCGCGCCGCAGAACGTGCGGGAAGGGGGGCTGATTCTGGCCGAGGGAGTCGACTATTATCCTTCGGGAACCATCCATGTGGCTGTGGTCGATCCGGGGGTCGGCTCCGCCCGCCGCCCCCTT
>JADGCD010000258.1 GCA_015229165.1 Nitrospinota bacterium
CGACGAGGAGTTCGCCATCATGAAGCGGCATCCGGGCTTCGGCAAGGAGGCGCTCGAAAGGGCCGACCGGGGGGACGGGAGCGGCGCGTTCCTGACGCTGGCCCGGGAGATCGCCTACTGCCACCACGAGAAATGGGACGGCTCGGGCTACCCGGAAGGGCTGGCCGGAGAGGCGATTCCCCTCTCGGCCCGGCTCATGGCGGTGGCGGATGTCTACGACGCCCTGATCACCAAGCGGGTCTACAAACCCGCGTTTCCCCATGAGAAGGCGGCGGGCATCATCTTTGAGGGGAGCGGAAACCATTTCGACCCGGCGCTGGTGGAGACGTTCCGGGAAATTGAGGAGCGGTTCATCGACATCGCCCGGCGTTTCGCCGACGGCGACGGGGCGCATTGACGCGCCTTGCCGGGGGGTGATAACCTTTCACGTTTCAACGACACGCGAAGGTTTCGCCCCCGAAGGGGCGGTGACATAAGAGCCGATGGACTACAAGGACACCCTGAACCTCCCCCAGACCGATTTCCCGATGAAGGCCAACCTCCCGGTCAAAGAGGCCGAGATTCTGGCCCAATGGCAGGCCGACGACCTCTACGGCGCCATCCGGGCCGCCCGGGCCGGGGCGCCCCGCTTCATCCTGCACGACGGCCCCCCCTACGCCAACGGGAACATCCACGCAGGGACGGCGCTGAACAAGATTCTGAAAGACATCGTCGTCAAGGCCAAGACCATGCGGGGGATGGACGCCCCCTACGTCCCCGGCTGGGATTGCCACGGACTCCCCATCGAGTTGCACGTCGACAAGGAGTTGGGAAAAAAGAAGCGGGAGATGGACGTCTCCGCCATCCGCGCCCACTGCCGCGACTATGCGCTGCGCTTCGTCGGCGTCCAGCGGGAGGAGTTCAAGCGCCTCGGCGTCCTGGCCGACTGGGAGCGCCCTACCTGACCCTGAACAAGGACTATGAAGTCGCCATCGTCCGGGAGCTGATCCGCTTCATCGAGAACGGCGGCCTCTACCGGGGGAACAAGCCGGTCCACTGGTGCCCGTCGTGCGTGACGGCGCTGGCGGAGGCGGAGGTGGAATACGCCGACCACACGTCGCCGTCGGTGTTCGTCCGCTTCTCGCTGGAGGCGGCGTCGGCGTCCAAACTGGGGCTCGAAGGGGCGGTCTACGCGGTCATCTGGACCACCACCCCCTGGACGCTGCCGGCCAACATGGCCATCTGCCTCCATCCCGATTTCGACTATGCCGCCGTCAAGACCGGGGACGCCACCTATCTGGTGGCCGCGGACATGGCCGACGGGCTCGCCGCCCGCTTCGGATGGGAGACCCCCGTCGTCGCCGCCACCTTCCGGGGCTCGTCGCTGGAAGGGCTCGTCGCCCGCCATCCGTTCGTCGACCGGGCCTCCACGCTGATCCTCGGTGACCACGTGACCCTCGAACAGGGGACCGGCATGGTCCACACCGCGCCGGGACACGGCATGGAGGACTATATCGTCGGCCTGACCTACGGGCTGGAGGTATACAACCCGGTGAACCCGTACGGCGTCTTCGTGGAGGGAACCCCCCACGTGGCCGGGCAGAAGGTCTGGCAGGCCAACGACACGGTCATCGCGCTGCTCGCGGCGCAGGGCGACCTGCTGGCGAGAAAAGACATCGAACACTCCTATCCCCACTGCTGGCGCTGCCGGGGGCCGATCATCTTCCGGGCTACGCCGCAGTGGTTCATCAGCATGGAGAAAAACGACCTCCGCAGAAAGGCGCTGGCCGCCATCCGGTCGGTGCGCTGGACCCCCAAATGGGGCGAGGAGCGGATCTACGGCATGATCGAGAACCGCCCCGACTGGTGCGTCTCCCGCCAGCGGGTCTGGGGAGCGCCGATCCCCGCCTTCGCCTGCGACGACTGCGGCGAGGCCACCGCCGACCTGGCGCTGGCCCGCCACGCGCTGTCGGTCATGGAACGCGACGGCATCGACGCCTGGTACGACCGGCCGGTGGCCGAGCTCCTCCCGGAGGGCGCCGTCTGCCCCTCCTGCGGCTCGGCGAAGCTTGTGCGCACCAACGACATCCTCGACGTCTGGTTCGACTCGGGGGTCAGCCACGCCGCCGTGCTGGAGGAGGACGACCGGCTCTCCTCCCCCGCCGATCTCTATCTGGAAGGCTCCGACCAGCATCGAGGCTGGTTCCACACCTCGCTGCTTTGCTCCGTCGGGACACGCGGCGTCCCCCCCTACCGGCAGGTTCTGACCCACGGCTATGTGGTGGACGGCGCGGGGAAGAAAATGAGCAAGTCGCTGGGAAACACCATCGCCCCCCAGACGGTCATCGACAAATTCGGCGCGGAGGTGCTCAGGCTATGGGTGGCTTCGGAAGATTACCGTGAAGACATACGACTCTCCGACGAAATCCTGAAACGGCTCACCGACGCCTACCGGAAGATCCGCAACACCATCCGGTTCATGCTCGGCAACCTGGCCGGATTCGACCCGGCCGGCGCCATCTCCCGGACAGACCGCCCGGAGATCGACCGGTTCGTGCTGGGGCGGTTCGACCAGTTGACGACGAAGATCACCGAGGCGTTCGAGCGGTACGACTTCCACGTCTTCTACCACGCGCTGCACAACTTCTGCGTGGTCGACCTTTCGTCCCTCTACCTCGACATCGTCAAGGACCGGCTCTATACCTACCCGACGGCGAGCGCCGAACGGCGGTCTTGCCAGGCGACCCTGTTCGAGCTGACCGACGGGATGCTGCGCCTGATGGCGCCGGTCCTCTCGTTCACCGCCGAAGAGGCCTGGTCC
>JADGCD010000259.1 GCA_015229165.1 Nitrospinota bacterium
GTGAAAGAGATATTTCACAATGACATACCCACCTTCGTGATAGGAGATATTTTTGTTGAAAAACCCTATCAAGACTTTATATTGAATGAATGCGACGGGGTTGTTTTTATACCCCATATTTTAGATTTACAAATTATGAGAGATATTAAAAATATTTCAAAGGAAATAGATATACCTGGTGTATGCACTAGACAAGAACAAAATATTTTAGATAACAATAAAAAACCAATTTATTTTCAAGGTGGATTTCCCAGACATGAGTTATTTCTAAAAAAAGGTTATCGCTTTCCATTTGCAAGACACCTTAAATTTGCCACTGTAACTACACTGTGGGGATGTCCATTTTCATGTTCCTATTGTACTGATTCAAAGATGCCTCCGATAATACGTCCACACAATGATGTTTTTAAGGAATTGCAATATCTAACAGATTTAGGTGTTAAGGAATTATTCTTTGCAGATAAAACCTTTGGTTATCCCCATAAAAACTCTTTTCCTCTTTTGGAGGAAATGGCATTGAAGTTCAAGTTCCAATTCTCTTGCTATGTCCATCCACAAACATATACACCAAAACTATTTGAACTAATGAAAGCAGCAGGTTGTAAAACTATTATCATAGGAGTGGACTCTGCTAACTTACCTTCTTTAAAACAATATAACAGAAAGGTTATGAAGCAAAACATTGATAACTTGCTTATTAAGGCTAGACAGTTAGATATAAACGTATGTGCTGATTTTATCTTAGGTCTTGAACACGAAACAGAAGTTGATATAAAAACTACTATTAACTATGCCTTAAAATTACCTATAGATTATGCATCTTTTAATATAGCAGCTCCTCTGCCCGGTTCTGATATTAGACAACGAGCTATTGAAACTGGACAGCTTAGTTTTGGCAATGAGGGACTAGATACATTTGGTAGTCAAGGAGTTTTAGGAAATAAAAATATTGACTATGAAAAACTCAAAAAAATGAGAAATAAGGCTATTGTTAAATTTTACCTTAGACCTACCTATTTAATTAGACGTTTAATGAAAACCTCTTCGTTGGAGCATTTTTATATCCAGTTTGAGGAGATGTTTAGTATGATGAAAAAAACATTTTTTACAAAGAAGGCGTTATGAATAATAGTGATTATAAGATTAGCGTTATAATGCCAGCGCTTAATGAAGAAAACAACATAGAAGATGCTGTTAATAATGTGGTTGGAGCCTTTAAGAAAAAGGGCGTTAATGGAGAAATTGTAGTAATAAACGATGGTAGTTCAGATAACACTGAAAATATAGTTAGAGCTTTGATGCAACAACATAGGTTTATCAAGATGATCAAACACGAAAACCCTATAGGGGTTGGTACATCTTTTTGGGAAGGGGTACAAAATGCCAGTGGTGAAATAGTTGTTTTTATACCTGGAGATGGTGAAAACAATGCCTATGAAACTTTACAGTATATTGACATATTAGAACACACGGACTTGGTTATCCCGTATGTTTATAATACTAATGTACGTCCGCTTTCTCGGCGTATATTGTCAAAACTCTATAAAAATATTTTAAATATGACTTTTGGAACCGAAATTAAATATCTAAACGGTACGGTTATGTACAGAAAACTAATATTAAAAAATGTAAAATTAAAAAGCACAGGGTTTTTCTTTCAAGCAGAGTTAGTTGTCAAGTGTATAAAAAATGGTTATCTGTATGCCGAGGTTCCATACTTCATTAAAAAAAGGGTTTATGGAGATTCTAAGGCTGTAACATTTAAATCTCTATTAAAGATATGTATAGATTATCTAAAGATAATTATAGAGTTATATATGAAAAAGAAAAATGATATAGAAGAAGGCTCTGTAACTGCCTCAAAACGATATATTAACAATTAAAACTAAAACGATAAAGAAAATAAAATTATGCCATGGACAAAGGTCTTTTTAGATAACAAAGAACTAAATAAAGATAGTTTAAACAAAGGGTTACGAACCCTTTCATACAAAGAAGCCTTAAGAGAGGCTCATAAGTTGATGATGGAAAAAGACGAAAGGGTGTTTATAATGGGTGAGGGTGTAGATGACCCTGGTGGTGTGTTTGGTTCAACGATTGGGCTATGTAATGAGTTTGGAAAAGACAGGGTAATGGATATACCTTTAGCTGAAAATGGTATGACAGGTGTAGCTATTGGTGCTGCTATTAGCGGCATGAAACCTATATTTGTACACATGAGAATGGATTTTTTACCTATATGTATGGATCAAATAGTTAATCATGCGGCAAAGTGGTATTATATGACCGGTGGAAAGGTAAATGTAAATATAGTAATAAGAAGTATAATAGGCAGAGGATGGGGGTCGGCAGCCCAACATTCGCAAGCCCTTCATAGTCTGTTTGTTCATATACCAGGGCTTAAGGTAGTTATGCCTGCAACACCTTATGATGTCAAAGGACTGCTTATTGCAGCCTTAAAAGATGGCAATCCTGTAATGTTTGTAGAACATAGGTGGCTTTATGAAAGTGTAGGCTATGTACCTGATGAAATTTACACCGTGCCTATAGGTAAGGGTGTTATAAGAAAACATGGAGGGGATGTTACTGTCGTTGCAATATCACACATGGTTTATGAAGCAATGAAGGCAGCCAACGAGCTGCAAAATTTGGGGATAAATATAGAAATTATAGACCCAAGGTCAATAAAACCATTAGATGAGGAGCTTATCTTTGAATCAGTGAAAAAAACCGGACGGCTGGTTGTCGCTGATGTAGGCTGTAAAATGGCAGGCGTAGGG
>JADGCD010000260.1 GCA_015229165.1 Nitrospinota bacterium
TCGATGGGCGGGTCATCGCCCTGGCCAACCTCCAGTTCTCCGTCTCCACCGCCTTCGGCGGGCTCTCGGTCCACATCGACGACTTCATCGTCGATGGGCCGTACCGGGGCAAGGGGGTCGGCGGCCTGCTGATCGACTCCATCGCCACCATGAGCAAAAAGATGGGCGCCGTCCGGCTAACGGTCAACGTCGACATGGGCAACGCCGGAGGGCTTGCCTTTTACCACCGGGCCGGATTCGAGAGTGTCAACCTGCTGCGCCACCAGGTCGATCTGCGGGGAATGATCCTGCCGCCCGACGCAGGGCTTTGAAAAACCATCTGCGTTGTCGCTGGGGTGTCGAAGTCGGGCTCAAGACGCTCATGTACTTGCGTGTACACTCCGCTCTTTCGCCCGCCTTCTCCTGCCAGCGTCTGCAGAATGGCCCCGGAACGGAAACCAGATCAATTACCGGGGGCGCTCGATAACGTTTTTCAACACCCTGCATGAGTGCGGTGAAATAGCGGCGGAGCGCTTCGACGCAGTGGGGTTACAGCGAGGCGATGACCCGGGTCAGCTTCGCCTTCGCCTCGGCGGCCATGGCCGACAGGTCGGCGCCGGGGATCATGGCGTCCATCAACCCCGGGTTCATGGCGGCCACCGTGATCTTCCCCGGCGTCCGCTCGGAGAGGACCACGTTGCACGGCATCACCAGCCCCACGTCCAGCGTGGCGGTCAGCGCCGCGTGGGCCAGCTTCGGGTTGCAGGCGCCCAAAATGACGTAGGGGATGAAGTCGGCGCCGATCTTTTCCTTCATGGTCTTCCGGACGTCGATCTCGGTCAGAACGCCGAACCCTTCGGCCTTCAGGGCGGCGACGGTTTTCTCCCGGACGGAGGCCATATCTCCCGCGACGGTGGTCTCGATGCCGATCGGTTCGTTCATGGTCGTCTCCTTTTCAGCCCCGGAGGAGCCGATGATCCTCGATTTTTATGCAACGGTCCTGGATCACCATGATCCCGGCCGCCCGGATGGTTTTGGCCGCCTCGTTGTTGACCACCCCCAATTGGAGCCAGGCGGCTTTCGGTTTCAGCGCCACGATAGCCGGGACCACGTCGGGAACCCGGTCGGCATTCAGGAAGAGGTCGACGATGTCGACGGCCCCTTCGATCTCCCCCAGCTCTTTCCTGACCGGGATCCCCTCCCACAACGGGATGTTGGGGTGGACCGGGACGATCTGGTAGCCGTGGGCGACGAGGTAGCGCCCCACGTCGTAGCTGGCCCGGTTCGGCTTGTTGGAGAGCCCCACCACGGCGATCCGCTTCGTCCCCCGGAGCAGGGCGGCGATTTCGGTGTCGGTGGGGTTGGCGTCGGGGGCGGGGGGGCGACGGGAAAGGTCGCAGGCGTCGGTCACGGGGTCACTCCCCCTTTTTCAGGTTCTGGCCGAGGAACTTCATCAGGTTCTCCCGGACCGGCTCCGGCAGCTCCCGGGGGGCGTCCTCCCCCTCGTAGCCCTGGAAGAGCTCGACGGTCTTCCGGAGGGTGTTGATGAAGGCGATGCACGGCTCGCAGTTCTCGACATGGTTGTCGATCTTGTCGCACAGGTCGGGATCGAGCTCCTGGTCGAGGTAGTCGTTGAGCCGCTCGAAGATCTCCCGGCAGGTCAGGTCGTCCTCCCCCTGTCCGTGCTGGTCGTGGTGGCGGTGGTCGTGGGGGGTCATGGTCGATGGCGCTCCTCGGCGGCGTCCCGGGCGGTCCGCATGTCCAGCGTCCCGTTGAAGTAGCAGGTCAAAGAGTCCCGCATGGAGAGCCGCGCCCGGTGGAGGCGCGATTTCACCGCCGCCACGCTCATGCCGAGCATGTCGCCGATCTCCTGGTTGGAGAAGCCTTCGACGTCCTTGAGCACCAGCACCACCCGTTTGTCCTCCGGCAGTTCGGCGATGATCCGGTCGAGCACCCGGCGCATCTCGTCGTTGCCGTGCTGCAGCGACGGATTCTGCGACCAGTCGACGATCTCCCGCTGCAGCGACGACCCGTCAAACTCGATCGGCTTGTCGATGGAGACCAGGTCGACCTTCTTTTTCTTCCGGATCTTCATCAGACAGCCGTTGGTGGCGATCTTGAAGAGCCAGGTGGAGAAGGCCGACTCCCCCCGGAACGAATCGAGCGAGCGGTAGACCTGCAGGAACGACTCCTGCAAAACGTCCTCCGCGTCCTCCTGGTTGTTGAGGAACTTCATGCAATGGTTGAAGATCCTCGCCTCGTACTTGCGAACCACCGTCTCGAAGGCGGCAAAATCCCCCGCCCGGATCCGGTCGATGAGCCCCAGATCCTCTTCCTTGTTGGCGTCGGCCCGCGCGATCTCGTCCGGGGTCCGCTTGTGGCGCCCCGGGGCCGGTTCGTCGCGCGTGGGTTCTGTCACCTTGGATGCCGTCGGTTCTTGAAAGGTTCGGGTCGGGCCGGTCAACTCTATCGTATTCCCCCCGCCGGGACAAGGAGGCCCGCCTGCGCGCCGGGTGGGGTACAATCGTCCGATGAACGAGCGCCGCATCCTGATCGTCGACGACAACCAGGAAAACCAGATATTCCTCTCCCTGCTGCTGGAGAAGAAAGGCTTTCGCGTCACGGTGGCCGACGGGGGGCAACAGGCGCTGGACCTTCTGGAGGCCAACGGCGCCGAACTGGTCATCACCGACCTGATGATGCCCGGCATGAACGGCATCGAACTCCTGAGCCGGATCAAGGAGCGCCATCCCGGCGTCGACGTGATCATCGTCACCGCCTACGGCTCCATCCCCACCGCC
>JADGCD010000261.1 GCA_015229165.1 Nitrospinota bacterium
GCTGACGGGCGAAGCGGTGGAGTCGGCCCGGGCGTCGCTGGGGCGGGACTGGTCGCAGGTGTCGTGGGTTCTGCGGGTGTACGACGTGACCGGTATCGAGTTCACCGGCGAGAACGCCCACGCCACGCTGGAGTATCCCATCGACCCGGCCATCGGCGGCCGCTACGTCGAGGTGGAGAGCCCCGACGCCGAGTACGTGGCGGCCATCGGCCTGCGCGACCGGGACGGACGCTTCTCGCCGGTGGTCTTCTCGAACCGGGTCCGCACCCCCCGGGTGTCGCCGTCGGAGAACCGGGACGTCGAGTGGATGGCGCCCGACGAGCTGTTCGAAACCCTCTACGGGCTGTCGGTCTCCGGCGGTCTGGGGGGGAGTTCGGGCGTCGGCGGCGCCAGCGAGCTGCTGGCCGGGATGGAGAGCTGGTCGTCGGAGTCGGTCTCCTCGTTCGGCCTCTCCAGCTTCGGCGCCTCCTCGGAGATGGCGGGCAAGGGCCGCGACCGGGGCTTCTTCTTCTGGCTCGACTGCGAGCTGATCGTGTACGGCGGCACCGCGCCGGACGCCACCGTCACCCTGCAGGGGAGGACGATCCAGCTTCGCCCGGACGGAACCTTCTCGGCCCGGTTCCACCTGCCCGACGGGATCATCGACATCCCGGTCTTCGCCACGTCGGCGGACAAGGTCGAGACGCGGGAGATCTCTCCCACGGTCACCCGCGTCACCCGCCGGGAGGACCGGCTGGACAAGGAGCGGGAGCGGCTGGTCCTCGGTGTGGGAGAGCGGGACTGAGCGGGCAGGGCGAAGGGAAACCCCTCATGAGCAAAGGCTACCTTGCGCTGACGCTCCATGCCCATCTGCCGTTCGTCCGCCACCTGGAGCGGGACCGCTATCTGGAGGAGGACTGGCTCTTCGAGGCGATCACGGAGACCTACCTGCCGCTACTGACGGTGTTCGAAGGGTTGAAGAAGGACAGCGTCCCGTTCCGGCTGACGCTGACGATGACGCCGACGCTGATCTCCATGCTGGCCGACCCGCTCCTGCAGGAGCGCTATCTGCGCCACCTGACGGGGCTGACGGAGCTGGCGGAAAAGGAGATCGACCGCACCGCCTCTTCGCCGGAGTTGAACGAGCTGGCCCGGATGTACCATTGGCGCTTTACGGCGGCCCGGCGTCTCTTCACCGACGAATACGGCCTCGACCTGGTGGGGGCGTTCGGACGCTTCCAGCGGGAGGGGGCGATCGAGATCATCACCTCGGGGGCGACCCACGGCTACCTGCCGCTGCTGGCGGTGAACGAACGGGCGGTCCGAGCGCAGGTGGCGGTGGCGTGCGACCATTACGCCAAGACCTTCGGGCGCCGTCCCCGGGGAATCTGGCTGCCGGAGTGCGGCTACCAGCCGGGGTTCGAGAATTTCCTGAAGGATGAAGGGCTCCTCTTCTTCTTCACCGACGCCCACGGGGTGCTACACGCCGACCCCCGCCCGCGCCACGGGGTCTACGCCCCCCTCTACACGAAAAACGGGGTGGCGGTCTTCGGACGGGATCTCGAATCGTCCCGGCAGGTCTGGTCGACGAAAGACGGCTACCCGGGAGACCCGGCCTACCGCGACTTCTACCGGGACATCGGGTTCGATCTGGATCTCGACTATATCCGCCCCTACGTCCAGGAGAACGGCGACCGGAAGATGACCGGGATCAAGTACCACCGGATCACCCGGGGCGAGGGGGACAAGGAGATCTACTCCCCGTCGGAGGCGATCCGGCGGGCGGCGGTCCACGCGGACGATTTCGTGAACAAGCGGATCGCGGCGGTCGAACGGGCTGCGCCGCTGCTGGGGCGGCGACCGCTGATCGTCTCTCCCTATGACGCGGAGCTGTTCGGCCACTGGTGGTACGAAGGCCCGGAGTTCCTCAACTTCGTCTTCCGCAAGATCGCCCAGAAGGGGGATGCGCTGGAGACGATCACGCCGGTGGAGTATCTGAGGCTCTATCCGGTGAACCAGGTGGCGTCGCCGTCGGCGTCGTCGTGGGGGCACCGGGGGTTCTCGGAGGTCTGGCTGGACGAGAGAAACGAATGGATCTATAGCGGTCTGCACAAGGCGGCGGACCGGATGGTGGAGCTGGCGGACGGGGATTTCGACCACGGAGACCTGTCGCGGCGCGCGCTGAACCAGGCGGCCCGGGAGCTGCTGTTGGCGCAGTCGTCGGATTGGGCCTTTATCATGAAGACCGACACGATGGCGCCCTATGCGCGCAAGCGGACGCAGGACCATCTGGAGTATTTCGGCATGCTCTACGACCAGTTGGTGGCGGGGAAGGTGGACGAGCCGTTCCTGAAGGGGCTGGAGGAGCGCCACAATATTTTCCCGGACATTTCGTACGCGGTCTACGGCGACCGGTCGCGGGCCTGATATAATGGGCGCGCGCCGGAGTGGCGAAATGGTAGACGCGCGAGACTCAAAATCTTGTATGGGCAACCATGTGTCGGTTCGAGTCCGACCTCCGGTACCACACGCGCAAGCGTGTGGGTTTCCTCACGGTACTCAGTAAAAGCCGCGTTCTTCGCCCGCTCTGGACTCGACAGGTCAAGGAACGCCATCTCGTTTCTTCAAAACGCCACTATGCGTGGCGGCGAGCTTCCTCACTCTCCCATCCACTAACCGCGTCTTCGCCGCGCAATCGCTGACAGGTCGCGGCGGCTGTGTCGCGCCCTTGGCGAGGGCGCTCACCGACGGCCCGAAATGTGCTTGTTTTGACAAGAGAACCTTTCGACAAA